>NZ_BAAAYN010000025.1:0-30284 GCF_039536245.1 Cryptosporangium minutisporangium
TCCCGAATCGCCGAACCCATCTCCTCACTACCGGCCGCCACCGTCTGCACGTTGCGGGACACCTCTCCGGAGGCCTCCGAGACGACCCCGGCCTGAGCGGACGCGTCCTCGGCGCTGGCCGCGATCTGCTGACTCACGTTCGCCAGCTCTTCCGCGCTCCCGGCGAGGGTGTCCGCGCTGCCGGCGAGCGCGCCGATCGCCTGCCGGACACCCTCCTGGGCGCGGCCGAGCGCGGCGGCCATCTGTCCGACCTCGTCCCGGGAGTGGACGTCGGCGGAGCGGGTCAGGTCACCCCGGGCCATCGCCTCCAGCGTCGCGGAGACCCTCCGCAGCGGCGCCACGATCAGCTGGGTGATGACGACGCCCAGCACCCCGGCGACGAGCAGTCCGACGATCAACAGCGTGATCATGACGACGCGCGCCTCGCGGTACGAGTGCTCGGCCTTGTCCGCGGTCTCCTTCGCGAGCGCGACGTCGTACTCCTCGATCTCCTCCAGCGCGCTCGTCGCCTCCTCGGCCAGCTCGTCGGCCGTGCCGTGGAGCGCGGTGTCGAACTCCGCGCTGCGGTTCGCTCGGCTCAGCGGCAGCAGCGTGCTGTCGCGGTACTGCTGCCACTTGGTCCAGGTGGACTGGAACTGGTTCCAGACGGCCTCGTCCTCCGGTCCGGCCTCCTCGTACGCCTGCCCCCACTCGACGACCTCGGCGTCGCTCTCCTGGATTCTGGCCTCGTACTGGCTCCTGGTCGCGGTGTCCCGGGCCGAAGCGTGCCCGGTCACCAGCGCCTGGTTCTCTGCCGTCGCATGCTGCACCCGGGCGAGCGCGACCAACGAGAGGACGTTCTCGTTGTAGAGGTGCTGCGAATCGGCGTTGGTCTCGGACAGCGAACGCAGCCCCACGACGCCGACCGTCACCGCGACGATCGCCAGCACGCCCAGCGCGAGGAGGAGCTTGGCCCGGACCGGGCGGTCGGCCAGCCACCGGACCAGGGGGTTGCGTCTGGCGGCGCTGCCGCCCAAGACCTCATCCGCCGGGACACTCCCCATGCTGTATTCGCTCCACCCCTGGTGCGCCTCGGACGCACCCGGGCATCGGCCCGGGTGCGTGAACCCTCTGAACGGCTCATCGGGCGTGCGAGGCGGAACATGAGGTGCGATCTGCACGACTTGAGGAGTGAACGGCGTGAATTCCTCAGGTCGGTGCCGTCGACGGCCGCCTCAGAAGCCCCGGGCGAGGCGGTAGTAGGCCTGGTTCCAGCGCAGTTCGTTCGCGAGCCGGCGCGGCGTGGTGTCGGCGTCGATGACGACCAGCTCGGTCGACACCATCTCCGCCAGGTCGGTCAGCTCCTCCACGCCGATCGCCGAGGACAGCACGGTGTGGTGGGGACCGCCCGCGGTCAGCCAGGACTCCGCCGACGTCGCCAGGTCGGGTGCCGGCTTCCACACCGCGCGCGCCACCGGCAGCTTCGGCAACGGCTGGTCCGGCGGCACGACCTCGATCTCGTTGGCGACCAGCCGGAACCGCTCCCCCAGGTCGGCCATCCCGACGACGACGGCCGGGCCGGGCGTCGCGTCGAAGACCATCCGGACCGGGTCCTCGCGGCCGCCGATGCCCAGCGGGTGAATCTCCACCCGCGGAGTTCCGGCGGCGATGCTCGGGCACACCTCCAGCATGTGCGCGCCCAGGATGCGCTCCTGGCCGGGCGTCAGGTCGTAGGTGTAGTCCTCCATGAACGACGTTCCGCCGGGCGCCATCGCCTTCAGCGTCCGGAGCAGGACCGACGTCTTCCAGTCGCCCTCACCGCCGAACCCGTATCCGTCACCCATCAGACGCTGCACCGCGAGGCCCGGCAGCTGCCGTAACCCGCCGAGGTCCTCGAAGTTCGTGGTGAACGCGCCGAAGTTGCCCTGCTCCAGGAACGACCGCAGGCCGAGCTCGATGCGCGCGCCGTAGCGGAGCGACTCGTGCCGGTCGCCGCCCGCCCGCAGCTCCGCGACCACCTGGTACCGCTCTTCGTACTCGGCGACGAGCTTGTCGACCTCGGCGTCGGATGTTGCGTCGACGGCCTCGACCAGGTCGTTGACGCCGTAGGTGTTCACCGACACCCCGAACCGGAGCTGGGCCTCGACCTTGTCGCCCTCGGTCACGGCGACGTCCCGCATGTTGTCGCCGAACCGGGCGAGGCGCAGCGTCCGCATCTCGGCGTAGCCGCACGCGGCCCGCACCCACGCTCCTACCCGGCGGCCGACGCGGGGGTCGCTGACGTGGCCCGCGACCGTCTTGCGCGGCACACCCAGCCGCGCCTGGATGAACCCGAACTCGCGGTCGCCGTGCGCGGCCTGGTTGAGGTTCATGAAGTCCATGTCGATCTCGGCCCAGGGCAGCCCCACGTTGGCCTGCGTGTGCAGGTGCAGCAGCGGCTTGCGGAGCGCGTCCAGCCCGGCGATCCACATCTTGGCGGGCGAGAACGTGTGCATCCACGCCACCAGGCCGATCACCTGCGGCGCCGCGTTGGCCTCCTGGCAGATGCGCAGGATCGCGGCCGCGTCGGTGAGGACCGGCTTCCAGACCACGGTGACCGGGAGGCCGCCGATTGCTTCGCCCGCTCCGAGCTCGTCGGCGATCCGGCGGGACTGCTCGGCGACCTGGTCCAAGGTCTCCGGCCCGTACAGCCCCTGGCTGCCGGTGAGGAACCACACCTCGCGATTCGGCGCGCTCATGTCGGCCACCTTTCGTTGTGAACGTTCACATAGCAGTGGAGCCCTGCGTGGGGTGGCCCACGCAGGACTGCACGGAGGTCAAGGCTCGCGGCGGGTGACGATCCGCTGGAGCAGGATGAACGCGAAGAGCAGACCGCCGATCACGATCTTCGTCCACCAGGAACTCAGCGTTCCCTGGAACGTGATGATCGTCTGGATCAGACCGAGCACCAGCACACCCAGGACGGTCCCGGCCAGGAAGCCGGATCCGCCGGTGAGCAGCGTTCCGCCGATGACGACGGCGGCGATCGCGTCGAGCTCCATGCCCTGGGCCGTCAGACTGTAGCCAGTCGGCGTCTCGAAGCTGTAGAGGATGCCGCCGAGCGCGGCGCAGAGCCCGGACAGCAGGTAGACGCCGATCCGGGTCCGCCCGACCGGCAGGCCCATCAGGCCCGCCGACTGCTGGTTGCCGCCGACCGCGTAGGTGTTGCGGCCGAACCGCGTGTAGGCGAGTGCCAGCGCCGCGACGATCGCGATCAGGATCGCGACCAGGGCGCTCGGTGAGATCCGGAACCCACCGAGTTGGATTCGCTCGGTCGCGGTCGTCTGCCAGAACTCGTCGGTGATCGGGATCGACTTCGTGCTGATCAGGTGAGCCAGCCCGCGGGCGGTGAAGAGGCCGGCGAGCGTCGCGATGAACGGCTGGATGTCGAAGAAGTGGATGATCGCACCCTGCGCCGCACCGATCAGCGCCCCGACCGCCAGCACGACGACGATCACCAGTAACGGTGACCAGCCGGCCCGCAACAATGCGGCCGCGATCACGGTCCCGAGCGCGAGCACCGCACCGACCGAGAGGTCGATCCCGCCGGACAGGATCACGAACGTCATCCCGACCGCCACCGTGAGCAGGTGCGCGTTGTCGATGAAGATGTTCAGCAGGATCTGGGTGTCGGAGAAGCCCTCGTAGTTCGCGATGCCGATGCCGTACATCAGACCGAACAGCACGAGCGTCGCCAACACCGGTACGTACCGGGAGTTGACACCGTAGCGGCGGGCCCGCGCGACGCTCGGCCGCTCGACCCGGGGTTCCTGCGATTTCTCCGTCACGCTCGTCATGCCGCCACCTCCGCCGGTTGCGCAGTGGTCTTCCGGCGCTTCGGGAACACCTTCGCACGGAAAGTCGGAGACTGGGCCAGGCAGAGGACGACCACGACGACCGCCTTGAACAGGAGCGTGACGTTGTTGGGAATGCCGGTGGTGTAGATCGTGACGTTCAGCGCCTGGATCAGGACGGCACCGAGCACGCTGCCGGCGATCGAGAAGCGCCCACCGGTCAGCGCCGTACCGCCGATCACGACCGCGAGGATCGCGTCCAGCTCGATCAGGTTGCCGGCGTTGTTGCCGTCGGCGCTGGAGATGTTCGAGCTGTAGATCAGCCCGGCGACCCCCGCACAGAAGCCGGAGAAGACGTAGACGATGAGCGTCAGCCGCCGGGCCTGGATGCCGGCGAGCCGGCTGGCCGTCGGGCTGCTGCCGACCGACTCGATCAGCAGGCCGAGCGCGGTGCGACGGGTGAACAGCACCGCCGCCGCGACCACGGCGGCCGCGATGATCACCGCGACCGGGATCGTCAGCGCGTAACCGGCGCCGATCGTGCGGTACGGGTCGGACCGGACGTTGATGATCTGACCGTCGGTGATCAGCTGGGCGATGCCGCGGCCGGCGACCAGCAGGATCAACGTCGCGATGATCGGCTGGATCCCGACCACCGCGACCAGGATGCCGTTCCACAGCCCGAGGGCCAGCGCGACCACGATCGCGACGCCGACCGCCGCGAGCACGCCGCTGACGCTGTTCTGGTCGGGCAGCTCGCTGATCCGCAGGCACGCCACCGCCCCGACGATCGCGATCACCGAGCCGACCGAGAGGTCGATGCCCGCGGTCGCGATCACCAGCGTCATGCCGAGCGCGACCAGGACCAGCGGTGTGCTGCCACGCAGGATGTCGATGAGCGAGCCGTAGAGGTGCCCGTCCCGCATGCGGATCGCGAAGAAGTCCGCGCTGAAGAACAGATTGGAGACCAGCAGCACGACCAGCGCGGCCGCCGGCCAGAACAGACGGTGTTTCGTCACCGTCGCAAACCGGTTCATGCGCCTGCTCCCGTTTCCGTCCCGTTCGTCGCTCCGCTTGCGATCGTCGCGAGGATCCGGTCGACGTCGACGTCGTCGGTGTTGTCCAATTGCTCGACGAGCCGCCGGTCGCGGAGCACCGCGATCTTGTGCGACAGCCGGAGCACCTCCTCCAGCTCGGCGCTGATGAAGAGCACCGCCATGCCGTCACCGGAGAGCTGGGCGAGCAGCCGCTGGATCTCCGCCTTCGCCCCGACGTCGATGCCGCGGGTGGGCTCGTCGACGATCAGCAGCTTCGGTTCGGTGATCAGCCAGCGGGCGAGCAGCACCTTCTGCTGGTTGCCACCGGAGAGGTTGCGGACCTGGGCGTCCGGGTTCGCGGGGCGGATGTCGAGCGCCTTGATGTACTTCTCGACCAGCTCGTCCTGCCGGCTGCGCGGAATCGGGCGGGACCAGCCGCGGGCGGCCTGCAGCGCGAGGATGATGTTCTCGCGGACGGTCAACTCGCCGACGACACCCTCGGTGCGGCGGTTCTCCGAGCAGAACGCGACGCCGTGCGCCATCGCCGTGCGAGGGCCGCGCATCGTCACCGGCTCGCCGGCAACCGCGAACGAACCGTGGTCGGCCTTGTCCGCGCCGAACATCAGGCGCGCCAGCTCGGTACGGCCGGAGCCGAGCAGCCCGGCGAGGCCCACGACCTCACCCTGGTGGATCGTGAGCGAGAACGGTTCGATCGCTCCGGTGCGGGCGACGTCGGTCGCCGCGATCACCGGGCGGCCCTGCTCCAGCGCGGCGGCGGAGGGCTTCTCCTGCTCCTCCAGCTCCTCGAGGACGGCCAAGTCCTTCCCGATCATCGCGCTGACCAGCTGCGACTGGGGCAGGTCCGCGACCGTGTACTCGCCGACCCGGCGGCCGTTGCGCAGCACGGTCATCCGATCCGCGATCTCGTAGACCTGGTCGAGGAAGTGCGAGACGAAGACGATCGCCAGGCCTTCGCTCTTCAGGCGGCGCACCACCCGGAACAGCTGCTCGACCTCGGAGGCGTCCAGGCTGGACGTCGGCTCGTCGAGGATGAGCACCTTGGCCGAGATGTCGACCGCGCGGGCGATCGCCACCATCTGCTGGATCGCGATCGAGTAGCTACCGAGCAGCGCGGTCACGTCCAGGTCGATGTCGAGCCCGCGCAGCAGCTCGGCCGAGCGGCGGCGCATCTGCCGCCAGCCGATCATTCCCAGCGTGCGCGGCTCGCGTCCGATGAAGATGTTCTCCGCGACCGAGAGGTTCGGGCAGAGGTTGACCTCCTGGTACACGGTGCTGATCCCGGCGCGCTGCGCCTGCAGCGGACCGGTGAACCGGACCTCCTCGCCACCGAGCCGGATCGAGCCGCCATCGATGTCGTAGACGCCGGTGAGCACCTTGATCAGCGTCGACTTTCCGGCGCCGTTCTCCCCCATCAGCGCGTGGACCTCGCCCGGGAAGAGGCGGAAGTCCACGTCGGCGAGCGCCACGACGCCGGGGAAGACCTTGCCGACGCCCAGCATCTCGAGGATGGGCTGCGTCTCGAGGATCGGCACGCGGTCCCCCATCACCACACTCCGTTCATCGGCAGCCCCGGGTGGGCCGCGGTACGGCCCACCCGGGGTTGCGGGATCAGTACGTGCGCTCGGCCGCAGGAACTACCGCGGCCGGCCGCCGGGCGACGATCAGTACTTACGCTCGGGCAGAGCCGCCTTGGCCTGCTCCTGGGTGAACGTGGTCTCCTCGGTCAGGACGCGCTTCGGGACTTCCTCGCCGTCCACCACCTTCTTGGCCAGGTCCATCAGCTGTGGGCCGAGCAGCGGGCTGCACTCGACGATGAAGTTGATCTTGCCCTCGGCGAGCGCCGTCATCCCGTCCTTCACCGCGTCGACGGTGATGATCTTGATGTCGACGCCGGGCTTCTTGCCGGCCGCCTCGATCGCCTCGATCGCGCCCAGGCCCATGTCGTCGTTGTGCGCGTAGAGCACGGTGGCCTCGGGGTGCGCCTTGAGCAGCGCCTCCATGACCTCCTTGCCCTTCGCCCGGGTGAACTCGGCGTCCTGCGAAGCGACGACCTTGATCTTGGGCTCGGCCTTGATCGCCTCGGCGAAACCGGCCTTGCGGTCGTTCGCCGGAGCGGAACCGGTGTTGCCCTCGAGCTGGATGACGTTGACCGGGCCGGTGGCGGCCTTCGCGTCGGTCACCAGCCACTCGCCGGCCTTCTTGCCCTCGAGCACGAAGTCCGAGCCGATGAACGTCTCGTAGAGCGAGGTGTCCTTGGAGTCGACCGCGCGGTCGGTCAGGATGACCGGGATCCCGGCGTCCTTCGCCTCCTTGAGCACCTGGTCCCAGCCGGACTCCACGACCGGCGAGAACGCGATGACGTCGACCTTCTGGGCGATGTAGCTACGGATCGCCTTGATCTGGTTCTCCTGCTTCTGCTGCGCGTCGGAGAACTTCAGCTCGATCCCGGCCGCTTTCGCCGCTTCCTGGACGGACTTGGTGTTCGCCGTCCGCCAGCCGCTCTCGGCGCCGACCTGGGCGAAGCCCATCGTGATCTTGCCGTCGTCGTTGCTTCCGCTGTCGCCGCCGCAACCGGCGAGACCGGCGGCTACCAGTAATCCGCACGCGATCGCCGCGGACACTCTCCTGATCACTGCGTCCTCCCGAGTCGAACGAGTAACGCCCCGCGCGGTCCGCCGGGCCGAACCGGCACGGTGGCCGGACCTCCCCGATGTGACCGCTCACATCGTGATGTGACCGCTCACATAGGCGGCCGGTCAAACTGGTGCTGCAGCATCCGAGCCCCGCCCGCGGTTACTCCGGAAAGGCCGGAGAGCCGGGACGAAAGCCGGTGTGGCACGGGTCACGCGCCGTTGTCCCGAGAGTGTTACCGTTCTCATCCAGCACGTCAAGACTTCATCGCGGGGGCGTTACCGGTCTGTTGCCGGCAGACACCTCGTCGCTATCCCACAGCGTCAGAACCCTCGTGCACACCACCGCGCCTCGACGTCCAGAGCGCCGTGGCTACGATGTGAGCGATCACAAAGCCGCTTGGAGGTCCGTTGTCAGCACCTGAGAGACCTTCCGAGCGGCCACGCACCTCGATCATGCGTGACGTCGCCCGCCTCGCCGGGGTGTCGCACCAGACCGTCTCCCGCGTCCTCAACGAGCACCCCAGCGTGCGCGACGAGACCCGGGCGCGGGTGTTGGAGGCGATGCGTGCACTCAACTACCGGCGGAACATGGCCGCCCGTACGCTCGCCACCCGCCGCTCCGGCATCCTCGGCCTGATCGGGTTCGAGAGCACGCTCTACGGCCCGGCGTCGATGCTCTACGGCATCGAGGACGCCGCCCGCGCCGCCGGCTACTTCGTCAGCGTGGTCACCGTGCGGTCGCTGGAGCGCACCGCGGTGCTGGAGGCCGTCGACCGGCTCTGCGCGCAGGCGGTGGAGGGCATCGTGGCGATCGCCCCCAAGGAGTCGGCCGCCCACGCGCTCGCCCAGGTACCCGACGGGCTGGGCTGCGTCGGCGTCGGCGGGGCCGGCGAGAGCGGCGTGCCGAGCGTCCGGATCGACAACCGGGTCGGCGCGGCGCTCGCGACGCAGCACCTCCTCGACCTCGGGCACCGGACCGTGCACCACATCGGCGGGCCGCCCGACTGGCCGGAGGCGCGCGACCGGATCGATGGGTGGCGCACCACGCTGTACGCGAACGAGCGGATCGTGCCGCCGGTCGAGCACGGCGCCTGGACCGCCGACTCGGGGTTCGAACTGGGCACCGCACTCGCCGCCGACCCGTCGGTCACCGCGATCTTCTGCGCCAACGACCCGGTGGCGCTCGGGGTCCTACGGGCGCTGCACGAGGCCGGGCGGCGGGTCCCGGACGACGTCAGCGTCGTGGGGTTCGACGACGTTCCGGAGGCCGGCTACTTCCTGCCGCCGCTGACCACCGTCCGCCAGGACTTCGCCGAGCTGGGGCGACGCAGCCTGGAGGTGATGCTGGGCCAGCTGAACGAGGACGGCCCGGCGTCTCGCGACGTCGACAGCGTTCTGCTGGAGCCGACGCTGGTCGTCCGCGGTTCGACCGGTCCGCCACCGGCCTGAGCATCGGCCTTCGAAGCACGCCCTGAGAGTGGTGTGGGCGAGCGCCCACACCACACTTCGGTGTCACGCCCGCTGCAGTGTGCGCTCGAACAGGTCGAGTAGCACCCGCCAGTGCCGCTCCAGGGCCGGAGGGTCGTGGACCGCGGTGTCCGACATCGTGAAACCGTGCTCGGTGCCGGGGTAGACCTCCGAGCGGTACACCGCCCCGGCCGAGTCGAACGCCTGCTCCAGCGCGGCGACGTCCGCGGGTGTCATCGACGGGTCGTGCTCGGCGTGGCCGAAGTAGAACTCGGCCGTCGCGGCTCCGGCCAGCAGGTGTGGGCTATCGGGCTTGTCCGTGACGAGCCGCCCGGCGTGGAACGCCGCGGCCGCGGCGACCCGGTTCGGGAACGCGGCCGCGGTACGGACCGCGAGCCGGCCACCCATGCAGTACCCGGTGATGCCGATCGGTCCGTCCGACACGTTCGGCTGCGCGGCGAGGAAGTCGAGGTACGCCCCGGCGTCCCGGCGCGCCAGGTCCGCGGTCAGCGCCGAGATCAGCGGGGCCGCCTGCGCGAACACTGCTTTCCGGCCCTCCTCCGACGTGAGGTCGGAGGTGTCGAAGAGCGGCGCCGGACCGCTGCGATAGAAGACGTTGGGCAGCAGGACGAAGAAGCCGTCGTCGGCGATCGTCCGGGCCATGTCCTGCAGCACCGGGCGCGGACCGAACGCGTCCATGTACACCAGTACCGCCGGGAACGGACCGTCCTCGTCCGGGTGAGCCACGAACGCGTCCGCGACGCCGTCCGGCGTGGGGACCTGCACCGACGAGAAGCCCATCGGCCCTCCTCAGCGCTTGCGGGCAAGCCCGGCGTACACGCCGCTCTCGTTGTCGGCGGTGGTCGGCGTCCCGTCCGGTCGCCAGTGTTGCACCAGCTGAATGCCGGGCTCCACCAATTCCAGTCCGTCGAAGAACTTGGCCACCTGTGGCTTGGTGCGGGCCTGCATGAAGATGCCCCGCGCGTTGTACTGCGCGACGACCCGGGCCGCTCCGGGGTCGGTGTCGGTGGTCACCGCGCTCAGCGCGAGGTAACTGCCGGACGGCAGGGGTTCGAGGAGGCTGGCGACCAGGTCGTAGGCCACCTCGTCGGGGACGAACTGGATCACCGCGATCACCGACAACGCCACCGGACGGGTGAGGTCGAGCGTGGCGGTCACCTCGGCGGACTCCATGATCGCCGACGGGTTCCGCATGTCGGCGTCGAGGTAGGCGGTGGCCCCCTCGGCCGTGCTGGTCAGCAACGCCCTGGCGTGGGCCAGCACGATCGGGTCGTTGTCGACGTACACGATCCGCGACTCAGGCGCGACGGTCTGCGCGATCTCGTGCAGGTTCGGCGAGGTCGGAATGCCGGTGCCGACGTCGAGGAACTGCCGGATCCGGGCCTCCTCGACCAGGTACCGGGTCACCCGGTGCATGAACTTCCGGTTCTCCGTCATCGCGACGCGCAGGGACGGCCACTCGGCGAGCATGCCCTCGGCAGCGGCGCGGTCGGCCGGGAAGTTGTCCTTACCGCCGAGCACGAAGTCGTAGATGCGCGCCGTATGCGGGCGATCGGTGTGTAAATCCACCGCCGAGGCTCGCGCTATCGCGTCCGGGTCCGGGCGCATCCACTCCGGGGCACTACTGGCCACTGCGACCCCTCAGGTCCGTGCTGACACCAAATTGAGCAAGCGTCGCTCACTCTACGGCAGTCCACCAAGGACATCGCAGACGCGGAAGCATCAGGAAGACGCCGAACGGGGGTCACCCGCGTCGGGCGGCGCCGTCGGTAGCCGGATGACCATCGTGGTGCCCGGTTCGTCGTGCTGCGCGGTGATCCGCCCGCCGTGCCGCTCGACGATCGCCCGCGTCACCACCAGGCCGAGACCGGTTCCGGGGACGCCGTGCTCGCGCGCCGCCGACGAGCGGAAGAAGCGCTGGAAGAGCCGGTCGCGCTCGGCCGCAGGAACGCCGATGCCGGTGTCCCCCACCGACAGCGTGGCGACGCCGTCCTGCTCGGTGAGCCGGACCGTCACCCGCCCGCCGTCGTGGCTGTACTTCACCGCGTTGGACAGCACGTTGTCGAGCATCTGCCGCAGCCGTTGCGGATCGCCGTACAACGGCATCCGGTCGGGCACCTCGGTCACGATGGTCACCGCGCGGCGGTCGGCCGCGGCCCGGACCGCGGCGATCCCCTCCCGCGCCAGCTCGGCGAGGTCGGTGTCGACCGGCCGGATCGTGATGTGCCCGGACTCCAGCCCGGCCAGGTCGAGCAGGTCGTTGATGATCGCGGTCAGGCTCTCGGTGTTCCGCCGGATGACGCCGAGCAGCTGGGGCCCGTCGGTGTCCCAGTACTCCGGGCTGTCGGTGAGCAGCTGCGCGTAGGTCGTGATCGACGTCAGCGGCGTCCGCAGCTCGTGCCCCACCAGCGCGAGGAAGTCGTCCTTGGTCCGCGCGAGTTGGAGCGCGAGCTCCTCGGCCCGCCGCCGCTCCAGGTAGTGCCCGACGTGGGCGGCGATCCCCACCAGGTGCGCGGTGAGCGCCACCCGGTCCTCGTCCAGCGTGTCCGCGTAGAGCGCGAGAACGCCGACCACCGCATCGGCGCTGCGTACCGGCACCGCGAGCGCGGTGCGAAGCGCCCGCCGGGCCGCCCCCTCGACGTCGAACCGGGTCTCGGCCGCGATGTCCGCCACCCAGACCGGCTCGCCGCGCTGCCAGGTCGTCCCGACCAGCCCCTCACCCGGCCCCAGCTGGGACGAGAACAGGCCGGACCGGTCGGGCTCCCCGTCCGTCCAGGACGCCGCCGGCCGCAGTACCTCGGTGACCGGATCGACCAGCCACAGCTCGGCGTGCGGCCAGTGCAGCGACCGGGCCACCGCGTCGACGACCTGGCCGGCCGCGTCGGCGATCCGGTCGGCCTCGACCAGCGCGCGGGACACCGCCAGCGCGCACTCCTGGAACCGCTGCGCCCGGCGCTGCTCGGTGACGTCGTGCAGCGCGACCACCGCACCCAGCACCGCACCGGCGACCGTGATGCGCTCGGCGTTGGCGACCAGCGTGCGGGCCGGACGCCCGGGGCGCAGCAGCCGCAGCTCGACGTCCCGGACCGGCTCGCCGGCCAGGGCCCGTGCGCTCGGTTGCCGGCCGTCCGGGAGCAGCTGCCCGTCGGCGTCCCGGAGGTGGTCGCGCGCGATCGCGGCGGCGTTCGGCGGCAGATCCTCGTCGAGGTCGAGCATCCGCAGCAGTGCCGCGTTGGCGAACATCGTGCAGCCCGCCGCGTCGCAGGCGAACACCGCGGTGTCGAGGCTGTCGAGCAGCGCCTGCAGGAACAGATTGTGCGGTGGCGCGTCCGGGTCGGGCCGCTCGTCGGCCGCCGTCCCGGCGATCGTGTCGGCCGCGCCGAGCGGCAGGGGTAGCTTCCCGGCGGCGTCCGCGACGCCGCTCAGCGCGCCGACCTCGGCCGACGACCAATCCCGGGGGCGCGCGTCGACCGCACAGACGACGCCGACCACGGCGCCGTCCGGGGCCCGCAGCGGCACACCGACGTACGCACCCACCCGGACCCCGGTCCCGGCCGGCCGGGACCGGGGGTCGTCGCTGGCGTCCCGGACGACCACCGGCGCGCCGCTCGCGACCACGTCCTGGCAGAACGACTCGGAGACCAGGATGCGGCGCGAGGCGGAGAGCGGAGGAAACAGACCGTGCGCCCCGACGAATCGGATCCACTCCCCGTCGACGAGCGTGACCAGCCCGATCGGTACGTGTACTGCCTCGGCGGCGGCACGGGCGACCGCGTCGAGGGGGTCGCTCGACGCGACCGGCGTCGGAGCGACCGAGGGTGCTGCTGCCATGACCCGGCCCCCCTATCGTCGCGAATCCCTTTCGCGTACGTTATTCCTTTTTAGGAGGAAACAGTAGTAAGGGAGCGGATGGCCGGGGCCCGTCGGTCAGCGAATCTTCGCCCCGTAGACCTTCTCGACCTTCAGCGCCATCAGCACTCGCCGGTCGGACACCATCACCGTGCGGTACTCGTCCCAATCCGGGTGCTCACCCGCCGCGGACCGGTAGTAGTCGACCAGCGCCTCGACCTCGGGCCCGTGCGGATCGGTGCCCGGGCCGATCAGCGTCGCAGTGCCCTCGGCGGTCGCCCAGGCCCAGCCGTCCTCGCTGGTCACCTCCAGCGAGGCGCGCGGGTCGCGGCGCAGATTTGCGGTCTTCGCGCGCCCCTCGGTGATCGAGACGTAGATGGTGCCGGCGTCCCGGTCGTAGTACGGCGTGACCGGGGAGAGCTGCGGACGACCGTCGGATTTGATCGTGGCGAGGACACCGAGGCGGCTCTGGGCGAGGAGCGCGTGCAGGTCGAAATCTGTGGCAGCAGTCATACTCGCGCCAACCCGCCGGTCGCGGCCGGCTATTCCACCCCCACCGGTCCACCCCCACCGGTCCACCCTCACCGGCACACCCGGTACCGGAGGTGCGTGACACCGTCGCCGACGACGACGCGGGTCTGCTCGAGCGTCACCGGACCGATCTCGTCGAAGAGCCGGACTCCCGAGCCGAGCAGGACCGGCACGACGCTGACCTCGATCTCGTCGAGCCGGCCGACGCGCAGCGCCTGCCGGGTGACGTCCGCGCTGCCGAGGGCGACGACCCGGTCACCGGCGGCCTCCCCGGCCAGGTCCAGCGCCCGCTCGATGCCCTCGGTCACGAACGACACCCGATCGCTCCACCCAGCCACTGCGCCCCCCTCGGTCGGCGGGCGGTGGGTGAGGACGAAGATCGGCGCGTCGATCGGGTGCCCGCCGCTCCAGCCACGGGCGATGTCGAACGTCCGGCGGCCGCTGATCATCGCCCCGGTGGTGCGCTGCCACTCGTCGACGATGGACTTGCTCGCACCGGTCGGGGCGAGGCGGGGCTCGGCCGGGTTGTCGGCCCCCGCGGTCATCCAGGCGAACAGCGCCTCACCGCCGCGCCCCAGCGGGGCGTCGACTCCGTCGCCGGCGCCGGCGATGTAGCCGTCGAGAGACACCGACAGACCGACGATCACTGTGCTCATCGTGCTCTCCTTCAGTACGTTCGGGGACCGAATTAAGCTTGTAAAAAGCAAGTTTGCTTTGTCAAGGCAAGTCTGAGGTAAGATCGGGAGCATGGCGCAGCAACGTGCGTACGGGCAGTTCTGTGGATTGGCCCGCGGGTTGGAGATCGTCGGCGAGCGATGGGCGCTGCTGATCATCCGAGACCTGCTGGTCGCTCCCCGGCGGTACACCGACCTGCGCCGCGGGCTGCCCCGGATCCCGACGAACATCCTGGCCGCGCGGCTGAAAGAGCTGGAGGCCGCCGGCGTCGTGGAGCGGATCGTGCTCCCCCGTCCGGACGGGTCGGTGGTGTACCGGCTGACGCGGTACGGCACCGAGCTGGAGCCGGTCGTGATCGCGCTGAGCCGGTGGGGCGCCCGCGCGCTCGGCGAACCCCGCGAGGACGAGATCCTCACCCCCGCGTCGGTGATCATGGCGATGCGGACGACGTTCCGGGAGGAGCACGCGCGCGGCCTGACCGTCGATTACGAGCTGCGGACGGGGGAGATCGTCGTACACCTGCGGGTCGACGACGGGGCGCTCACCGCCGTCGAGGGGGCGAGCCCGGAGCCGGACCTGGTGATCGAGGCCGGCCCCGCGATCCGCGCGCTGCTGGCCCGGGAGGTGACGCCGAAGCAGGCGATCGCCGACGGCACGGTGACGGTCACCGGCGACCCGGGGCTGCTCGACCGCTTCGTCGAGGTGTTCGCGATCTGACCGGGGGTTCGCCGAGGTCGGTGCGGGCCGCCGGTGGCGGTGCGGTCCTACACTCGGCCGGGTGATCGCGTCGCAGACGTTCGCCCGTGCGGTGGTCACGCTTGCCTGCGGTGTCGGGCTGCTCTTCCTGCTCAGCCCCGATGCGGGCGGTGGTGCGCTGGCGTTCGTCGCGCTCGCGGTGCTCGGCGCGCTGGCCTTGCGCGGTCTCGGTGTCCGCCTGCCGACGTCGACGCCCGCAATCCTCGCCGCCGGCGCCCGGCGGGCCGAGTGCCGGGGCGCCCCGCGGCACCGCGACCCCGACGCCCGCGGCCGCCGATCCCGCCCCCGCGCGCCCTCTCCGGTTCCGGCCGCGTAGCGCCCGGTCCGCCCGTTCCCCGTCCGGCGCTGTCCGCCGGCGGGCCTCCGCGTGTTGCGCGGCCCTCCGCCCTCGCTCCGTCGTCGGCCCCGGAGGGTCCACATGTCGGTCCTGCCCGTTTCTCTTGCCTACTCGCTGGTCGAGTCCACGAGCACGCTCCTCGATCCGGTCTTCGGCGGCGCGGCCACCGCCGCCGCGATCGTGCTCGCCACCGCGCTCGTCCGGCTGCTCCTCGTTCCGCTCACGTTCCGCCAGATCGCCGTCGAGCGACGTCGCGCCCGGCTCGCGCCGCGGGTCTCGACGCTCCGCGCGACCCATCGCCACGACCCGGTACGCGCCGCGAGCGAGGTGGCCGCGCTCTACCGCACCGAAGGTGTCGGCGCACTGCCCACGCTGCTGCCGCTCGTCGTGCAGGCTCCGTTCTTCCTGACGCTCTACTCGCTGTTCTCCACGTCTACGGTGGACGGCACCCCGAACGCGCTGCTCGGACGGGAGCTCGGCGGCGTCCCGCTCGGCGACCACTGGCACGACGGCGCGCTCCTCGGCGTCCACGGCCTGGTCTTCGTCGTCGTTCTCGGGCTGTTCGTCCTGACCGCGATCGTGGCCGCACGCCGGCTGCGCCGGCTGGGCCAGCCGACCTGGCTGGCCCTCACCCCGTACGTGGCGGTGGTGTTCGCCGTGACCGTCCCGCTGGCAGCCGCGCTCTACCTGCTGACCAGCACGGTCTGGACGACGCTGGAGAACGCGGTGCTCCGGGATCGACTGGTCAGTCCGCCAACGTGACGACGAGCACCTCGCCGGGCTCGGTACCGGCGCGGGCAACCGGCTCGCCGTCCGGCGACCACAGCCCCGAGCCACCGGCGGCGACGTCGAAGCCGCCACCGGTGGACCCGGCATAACTTGCGAGCGCCACCCAGACGGAGTGCGCGGCGGTGATCCGCCGGGCCCGCCCGGGCTGGACCTCGGCGTCCTCGGCGGTCTCCAGCACCCCGGCGACGTACGCGTCGACGCGCCTCCCGTCGGCACCCAGCGACACCGTGTCCGCGGCGTGCTGCGGCACCCCGGTGTCCTTGCAGATCGCGAGGCCCAGCCGCCATCCGTCGACGTCGAGGACGACCGGCCCCGGACCGGGGGCGTAGTGCTCCGGCTCCGCACCGCCGAGATACTGCTTGCGGTAGACGACCCGGGCGCCGGTGCCGTCGACCGCGAGCATGCCGACGTGCCGCCGCCCGTCGTCGCCGGCGACCGGGGCCCCGGCCAGTGCGAGCGCACCGGTCGCGGCGCACGCCTCCACCAGCGGGGCCAGCCGCGGGTCGTGCGGCGCGAGCGGTGGTGCGGTGAACTCGTACCCGGTCAGCGACATCTCCGGGAACACCACGACGCGGGCTCCGGCCGACCGCACGGCCGCGGCGTGTGCGGCGACGTTCGCGACGACGTCGAACGACGTCAGCAGCGGTTGGGCGAGCCCGAGAACCAGCGGCGCCCTCATCGCGCACCCGGTCCGGCCGTCTCGGCGAGGCGCTGCGCGAGGCCGTCGAGGAGCAGGTCGAGCGCGGCCGGATAGGCGCTCCCCCGCATCGTCTGGGCCAGCGCGGTCGCGGCGGAGGCGATGTGCGGGTGCGTGTCGGCGGGCAGGTGCGCGTAGACCTCGCTCCAGACCGCGTCGTCCGCGTCCTCGGTGCCGTGCGGCAGGGCCACCGCCGCGGCGTCCAGCGCGGCGAAGCCCAGCGTCAGGTCGATGAACGCGTGGTAGTGCCGGGCCGCGTCGTCCGGCGCGAAGCCGGCCGACCGGAGCACACCCAGGCCCAGCTCGATCACCCGGATCTCGTGCGGACGCCCGGTGACCCGGGACGCGGTGAGCACCGCGGTACGCGGCTGGGCCACCGATGCCGAGTGGATGCGCAGCCCCAGCTCGCGCAGCGTCTGCCGCCAGTCGGGGCCGGGCGTGAAGTCGGCGAGGTACTGGCCGATCAGGTCGTCGGCGACGGCCCGGACCAGCTCGTCGGTGTTCCGGAAGTAGCGGTAGATCGCCGACGGGTCGGCCCCCAGCGCCACGCCGAGCCGCCGCACGCTCAGCCCTTCGGCGCCGTGCTCGCGCACCAGCCGGATCGCGGTCTTGACGATCAGGTCGTGGCTGAGCACCGTCCCGGTCTTCGTCGGCCGGTGGCGTCGCCGAACCGTCGTCACCCGTTCGGTCATCGCGGCTCCTTCGCGTCGGGCGGGCCTTATGACAACAGTATTGACCCTAGACGGTCATCCTCGGTTCCATCTCCGGTAACCGGGACGTCGGCTCCCGCGACGGGAAGCGCCACACATGGACGACCAGCTCTCCCAGCCCGCACTCAACCGCTCCCTCGGCGTCGTCGACGGCGTCGTCATCGCGGCGTCCAGCACCGCCGCGACCACCAGCATCGCGATCGGCACCGGCGTCCTGGCGTCGATCGTCGGCCGCCAGGTACCGATCCTGCTGTTCCTGGCCTTCCTCCCGATCCTGGGGATCGCCGGTGCGTACGCGCGGCTGAATCGCTCAGAGCAGAACTGCGGCGCCGGCTACACCTGGGTGGGCCGCACGATGGGCCCCTGGCTCGGGTTCCTCGCCGGGTGGATCCCGGTGGCCGGGACCGTCATCTTCCTGGCCTACACGACCGCGATCACCGGATCGCTGCTGATCCAGTCGGCCGAAAAACTCGGGTTCACCGCGCTGGACCCGAACTCCACCGCACAGTGCACGGCGCTGGGTCTGGTGGTGCTCGCGCTCCTGACCTGGACCGCCGTGCTCGGCGTCTCGCACGCCGCCCGGTTCCAGAAGTACCTGCTGGTGTTCGAGTACGTCGTACTGGCGGTGTTCTGCGGCTGGGGACTCGTTGTCGGCGACCAGGACTTCTCGCTGTCCTGGCTCAATCCCTTCGCGATCGGCTCCGCGTCGGCGCTCGCCCAGGGCCTGGTGCTCGCGGTGTTCTTCTTCTGGGGCTGGGACTCCGCGTTCAGCGTCACCGAGGAGACCCGGCACCCCGGCGACGCGGCGCGCGGCGGATACATCGCGCTGTTCACGATGCTCGGCCTGTTCCTGCTCGGCGCGGTGGCGTTCCAGCGGGTGATGTCCACCGACGAGCTGGTCGCCAACGGCGCGCAGGGCCTGACCTACTTCGGGGCGAAGCTCGCGCCGGAGCCGTGGGCCACGCTGCCGCTGCTCGCCCTGATGTTCTCCGCGGTGGCGTCGGTCCAAGCCGGGGTGATCCCGACCGCGCGGCTCGCGCTGGCGATGAGCCGCGACCGGACGCTGGGCCCGATCTGGGCGCGGCTGAGCCGCCGCGGCACCCCCGCGGCCGGAACCATCGTGATGGCGGTGATCGCCGGCTTCGTGGCCGTGCTCGCGTTCGCCATTCCGACGCTGAGCGAAGCGATCCTCGCCGCCGTGAACACGATCGGGCTGCTCGTCGCGCTCTACTACGGGCTGACCGCGATCACCGCGGCGATCCGGTTCCGCGGGTTACTGCGCAGCGGTCTCCGAGAGGCGCTCGGTGCGGTGCTGGTGCCGCTGGTGTCCGGGATCCTGCTGCTCGCGCTCGGCGTCTACCTCGCCGGCTACTACGCGACGCTGAGCAGCGAGTGGGCGATCGGCGCCGACAACGGCTGGTTCAGCCTGGCCGCGCCGGCTGTCGTGCTGCTGCTCGGGCTGGGGGTCGCCGCGGTCGCGAAGTGGCGCCGCCGCTCGCCCTACTTCGCCCGCCGGCCGGTGGACCCGGCTGACCCGGTCGCCCCGGTCGCCCCGGCGGCTCCGGCCCCGGATCTCACCTGACCGCACTCCGTGCCACGGCGGCCCGCGGCCACGCGTCCGCCACGAGACACCTCGCACCGACGATCGGACACTGAACCGCATGACCGAACTCACCGCTGACCTGCTCTTCACCGGAGGGCCGGTGCTGCGCACCGACCCGGCCCGCAGCCGGATGACCGCACTCGCCGTGCGCGACGGCCGCATCATCGCCGTGGGGCACGACCTCGACGACCTCGTCGGGCCGAAGACCGAGGTAGTGGATCTCGCCGGTCGCCTGTTAGTCCCCGGGTTCCAAGACGCACACATCCACGCGGTGATGGGCGGCATCGAACTCGGCCAGTGCGACCTCACCGGCACCACCGATCTGGACGAGTACTTCCGCCGGATCCGGCGGTACGCCGACGAGCACCCGGACGCCGAGTGGATCGTCGGCAGCGGCTGGTCGATGGAGAGCTTCCCGGGCGGCGTCCCGACCGCGGAGCTGCTCGACCGGGTCGTCGCCGACCGGCCGGTGTTCCTCACCAACCGGGACCACCACGGTGCCTGGGTGAACACGCTCGCGCTGGAGCGCGCCGGCCTCACCCGGGACACTCCGGACCCGGCCGACGGGGTGATCAACCGGGACGCCGACGGACATCCGGTCGGCGCGCTGCAGGAGGGCGCGGTGGCGCTCGTCGGCGCGATGCTCCCCGCGGTGACACCCGCCGACCGGCTGAACGGCCTGCTCCGGGCGCAGCGTCTGCTGCACTCGCTGGGCATCACCGCGTGGCAGGACGCGATGGTCGGCGCCTCGAACGGCTACCCGGACATCTCGGACGCCTACCTCACCGCGGCCCGGGACGGGCTGCTCACCGCGAGCGTGGTCGGCGCGCTGTGGTGGGACCGAGACCGGGACTCCGCGCAGATCCCGGAGCTGGTCGAGAAGCGGGAGCGGTTCACGGTCGGGCGCCTGCGCTGTTCGACGGTGAAGATCATGCAGGACGGGGTCGCGGAGAACTTCACCGCGGCGATGACCACCCCGTACAAGGACGCCTGCGGCTGCGCCACCGCGAACAGCGGCCTGAGTTTCGTCGACCCGGACGCCCTGCGCGGGTACGTCGTGGCGTTGGACGCGCTCGACTTCCAGGTCCACTTCCACGCGCTCGGCGACCGGGCGGTGCGGGAGGCGCTCGACGCGGTGGCCGCCGCACGGGCCGCGAACGGTTTCCGCGACACCCGGCCACACCTGGCCCACCTGCAGGTCGTGCACCCCGACGACGTGCCCCGGTTCCGGCAGCTCGGCGCCTCGGCCAACCTCCAGCCGCTCTGGGCCGCGCACGAGCCACAGATGGACGAGCTGACGATCCCGTTCCTCGGCGGTGACCTCGCCGGGTGGCAGTACCCGTTCGGTGACCTGCTCCGCGCCGGAGCCACCCTGGTCGCCGGCAGCGACTGGCCGGTTTCCAGCGCCGATCCGCTCGCCGGAATCCACGTCGCGGTCAACCGCCGGCACCTCGGCGGGGCGGGCCCGGTGTTCCTGCCCGAACAGCGGCTCGACCTCGGCACCGCGCTCGCCGCCTACACCGCGGGCAGCGCCTACGTGAACCACCTCGACGAAACCGGATCGCTGCGCGTCGGCAACCGCGCGGACCTCGTCGTCCTCGACCGCGATCCCTTCGACGGCCCGGCCGACGAGATCGGTGCCACCCGCGTGGCCCGGACCTACGTCGACGGCACCCTTGTTTACGACGAGGCCAATTCAGGCACGGTTCGCCGCTTCGCTGTCCAGCCCTCGAATTCGTGAAGACGAAGCCGCGGTGGGCCGGACCTGAATTTGTCTCGGAAAGGTAATCCATGCACAAGTCCCTGGCCGACGTCGACCATCGATCGTTCTGGCTGGAGGACCCGGGTCGACCGGCGCCGTTACCGCCGCTGGCCGGGGACACCACCTGCGATCTCGCGGTGGTCGGGGGCGGCTACACCGGCCTCTGGACGGCGTTGATCGCGAAGGAGCGCGACCCGTCGCTCGACGTCGTCCTGGTGGAGGGCGCCCGGTTCGGGCACGCCGCGTCCGGACGCAACGGCGGTTTCTGCGCGTCGAGCCTCACCCACGGGCTGGGCAACGGGCTGGCCCGGTGGCCGGAGGAGCTGGCCGAGCTGGAGCGGCTCGGCGCGGCGAACCTGCAGGCGATCGAGGACACGCTCACCCGCTACGGCATCGACGCCGAGTGGGAACGCACCGGCGAGCTGGACGTGGCGACCGAGCCGTACCAGCTGCCCGAGCTGCGTGCCGCGGTCGAGCTGGCCGCCGACCACGGCGTCGAGCTGGAGTACCTGGACGCCGACGCGGTACGCGCCGAGGTGCGCTCGCCGACGTTCCGGGGCGGGGTGTGGAACCGGCGCGGGGTGGCGCTGGTGCACCCGGCGAAGCTCGCGTGGGGGCTGGCGGAGGTGTGCCGGCGGCTCGGCGTGCGTCTGTACGAGCACACGCCGGTGCTCGGGATGTCCGGGGCAACGCTGCGGACTCCCCGTGCGGTGGTGCGGGCTCGGACGGTGGCGCTGGGGACCAACGTGTTCCCGTCGCCGCTCGCCCGGGTGCGTCCGTTCGTAATCCCGGTCTACGACTACGCGTTGATGACCGAGCCGCTCTCGGAGTCGCAGCTGCGCGAGATCGGGTGGCGGAACCGGCAGGGCATCGGCGATTCCGGCAACCAGTTCCACTACTTCCGGCTCACCGCGGACAACCGGATCCTCTGGGGCGGGTACGACGCGATCTACCACTTCGGCGGACGCGTCCGTGCCCGCTACGACACCCGGCAGGAGACGTTCGAGACGCTGGCGACGCAGTTCTTCGACACGTTCCCGCAGCTGGAGGGCTTGCGCTTCACCCACGCCTGGGGCGGCGCGATCGACACCTGCACGCGGTTCTCCGCGTTTTTCGGCACCGCGCACTCCGGACGGGTGGCGTACGCCCTCGGGTACACCGGGCTGGGTGTCGGAGCCACCCGGTTCGGGGCCGAGGTGATGCTGGACCTGCTCGCCGGGGAGCCCACCGAGCGGACCCGCACGCGGATGGTGCGGTCGACGCCGCTGCCGTTCCCGCCGGAGCCGCTGCGGTACGCCGGGGTCGAGCTCACGCGGCGCTCGCTGATCGCGGCCGACCGGCGCGCGGGGCATCGCAACCTCTGGCTCCGCACGATGGACGCAGTAGGTTTCGGCTTCGACAGCTAATCGTTGTTTGGCGCCCGGCCATCACAACGATTACTCGCGGACCCCGCCTGCGGCCAGCAGGCGGGCGACGGGCAGCGTCGCCGCGCCGAGGGCTACCGCGTCCGTCCCGAGGGAGCACAGCTCGATCGACGCCTGGGCGAACGGCCGTCGCATCGCCTGCGCCGCCGCCGCGTCCCGGATCTGCGGCAGTAGCCCCCCGAGTGCGATCCCGGCCCAGCCACCGATCACCACCCGCTCCGGGTTGAACAGGTTGACCAGGTTCGCGACACCGGCGCCCAGGTACCGGGCGGTCTCGGCCAGCACCTCGCCCGCCGCCGGGTCCGCCAGCACCGCCGCCAGCTGGGACTCCTCGTCCGGGCCGGTCACCCGCAACCCCGCCTCGCGGGCCCTGGCGATCACCGCCTCCGCGCCGACGTAGGCCTCCAGGCACCCCCGTGCCCCGCAGCGGCAGGCGCGCCCGCCGTACTGCAGCGTCGTGTGCCCCCACTCCCCCGCGCTGCTCGACGCGCCGCGGTACGTCTGGCCGTCGGCCACGATCGCCGCGCCGACGCCGGAGCCGACCAGCGCGAACGCCGCGTGCCGCGCGCCCCGCCCGGCGCCGAACCAGTGCTCGGCCTGGCCCCAGGTCTTCGCGCCGTTGTCCAGATGCAGCGGTAGCGCGGTGCCCGCCCGCAGCAGCCGCTCCAGCGGGACGGCGTCCCACCCGAGCGTCTGGGCGTGCACCACGGCCTCCGGGCCCTGCTCGACCAGCCCGGAAACGCCGATGCCGACCCCGAGGACGTCCGCATCGGACACCCCGGCGGTCTCGGTGACCGCGGCCAGCCCGGTGAGCACGTGCCGAACGACGGTCTGCGGATCGACGTCGTCCAGCGGGTAGTCCGATTTGGCCAGCGGCGTCATCGCCAGGTCGAACAGCTCGACCCGCACCCGCGTCTCCCCGACGTCGACCCCGACGACGGTCGCGAACCCGGGCGCCACCCGCAGCAGGATCCGCGGCCGTCCGCCGTCGGACTCGACCGCGCCGGCCTCCGCGAGCAGGCCGTCGTCGGCCAGGTCGGCGACGACGTTGCTCACCGCAGCCTGGCTGAGCCCGCATCGCTGGGCGAGGTCCTGCCTGCTCAGCGGCCCATCCAGGAACAGCGCGGAGAGCAACGTCGCCCGGTTCTGCCGCCGGAGCGCCCGGTTGGTCGCCCTGCCCTGGACAACCCGGTCCTGATCCACCTGTCCCCACCCTGCTTCTCGACCACTACCGGCCGTCACTGTACGAGGCCCGCCTCGTGAACGCGCTCTCACGGCAACACTTTAATAACACCTTGAATTAAGTAGTGATGGAAGTGCCGAACAGCACTTTAGAGTCCGCTGCACCAAACCTTCGGACCGCTCGGCCCGGGTTCCGCTCGCACCGGACCCCGGAGCTGTCGCCGAGCCGGCCGGCGTCCCTGGAAAGGACAGCTTGTGTTCAAGCGACGATTAGCCGCCATAGCCGTCGGAGCGTTGCTGGCGTCCACCCTGGCCGCGTGTGGCGGGGATGATTCGGGCGACGACGCCAAGACCCTGACCTACTGGGCCACCAACCAGAGCACCAGCCTGGAGAAGGACGCCGAGATCCTGCGGCCGGAGCTCGAGAAGTTCGAGAAGCAGACAGGCATCAAGGTCAAGCTCGAGGTCGTCCCCTGGTCGGACCTGCTCAACCGCCTGCTCGCCGCCGCCACGAGCGGCCAGGGCCCGGATGTCGTCAACATCGGGAACACCTGGTCGGCGTCGCTGCAGGCGACCAACGCGTTCGTCCAGTTCGACGACGCGACGCTGGAGAAGGTCGGTGGCAAGGACCGGTTCGTGCCGGCCGCGCTCGCCGCGTCCGGCGCCGAGGGCAAGCCCCCGACGGCGGTGCCGCTCTACAGCCTCGCGTACTCGCTCTACTACAACAAGAAGATGTTCGCCGAGGCCGGCATCGCGAACCCGCCGACGACCTGGGAGCAGCTGGTCGCCGACGGCAAGAAGCTGACCAAGGACGGCAAGTGGGGCCTGGCGATCGAGGGCGCCCACGTGTCCGAGAACGCCCACCACGCGTTCACGTTCTCGCAGCAGTACGGCGGCGAGTGGTTCGACGCCTCCGGCAAGCCGACGTTCGACACCCAGCAGAACGCCCAGGCGATCAAGCGGTACATCGACTTCATCGCGGTCGACAAGATCACCAACCCGGGTAACGCCGAGTACTCCCAGAACCAGTCGGTGGCGGACTTCGCGACTGGCAAGGCCGCGATGCTGCTCTGGCAGACGGTCGGCTCCCAGCTGACGCTGCGCAACATGAAGCCGGAGGACTGGGGCGTCGCTCCGGTGCCGTTCCTGGCCAGTCCGCCGGCCGGCGGCAAGAAGGTCAACAGCATGGTCGCCGGCATCAACATCGCGATCTTCAAGCACTCCAAGAACCAGGAGGGCGCGCTGGACTTCGTGAAGTTCATGACCAGCGACGAGGAGCAGATCCAGCTCAACAAGACCTACGGCTCGCTGCCGTCGGTCACCACGGTCGGCGACGACCCGGCGTTCGCGAAGCCGGAGCAGAAGAACACCCAGCAGACGCTGGTCACCACCGCGGCTCCGCTGCCGCAGGTGCCCGAGGAGAGCCAGTTCGAGACGCTCGTCGGCACCCTGATGAAGGACCTCTTCGCCGACGCCGCCCGGGGCAAGGCCCCGACGGAAGACCAGATCCGGGACAAGCTCAAGCAGGCCCAGGAGCAGGTGAAGTAAGGCGCCGAACACCGGCCCGGAGCGCGCCCCGCTCCGGGCCGGTGTGTCGAGAGGACACTCATGACTCTGTACCCCGCCAGCCTCCTCCTCCGCTGCGCTCCTTGCTCGCTAGCGCTCGCTGCGATGCTCGCCTCGGAGGCCGGCTCATGACCACCACCGTCTCCGCGCCCGACGTGGCGCCCTCGGACGCCGAGCCGTCGCCGCCCCGCAAGCGACGCCGCAGGCCGAGCCTCCCGTATCTCCTGCTGGTTCCGGCGATCGTGCTGGAGCTGGCGGTGCACGTCCTCCCGATGCTCACCGGCGTCTGGATGAGCCTCCGGGAGCTGACCCAGTTCCAGATCCGGGACTGGTCCAGCGCGCCGTTCGTCGGCCTCGACAACTACCGGGTCACGCTCGACTTCAACAGCGCGATCGGCAAGGAACTGCTGCACTCGTTCTGGGTGACGATCGCCTACACGGTGCTCGTCGTCGGCCTGGCCTGGGTCATCGGGCTCGCCGCGGCGGTCGTGCTGCAGCGTCCGTTCCGCGGCCGCGCGTTGCTGCGAACCCTGTTCCTGACGCCGTACGCGCTGCCGGTCTACACCGCGGTCATCACCTGGAGCTTCCTGCTGCAGCGGGACACCGGCGCGCTCAACCACGTGCTCGTCGACCAGCTGGGCCTCGTCGACGACCGCCCGTTCTGGCTGATCGGCGGCAACAGCTTCTGGTCGCTCGTCCTCGTCTCGGTGTGGCGGTGCTGGCCGTTCGCGTTCCTCTGCCTGATGGCCGGCCTGCAGAGCGTTCCGCAGGACCTCTACGAGGCCGCCTACATGGACGGCGCCGGGTTCTGGCGCCGGCTGCGAGCGGTGACGCTCCCGATGCTGCGGCCGGTCAACCAGGTCCTGCTGCTGGTCCTGTTCCTCTGGACGTTCAACGACTTCAACACCCCGTACGTGCTGTTCGGCAAGGGCGCACCGGACGAGGCGGACCTGATCTCGATCCACATCTACGAGAGCTCGTTCGTCACCTGGAACTTCGGTCTCGGCTCGGCGATGTCGGTCGCGCTGCTGCTCTTCCTGAGCGTCGTCTCGGGGCTCTACCTGTTCCTGACTCGAAAGGCGAGGTCCGATGCGTGAGAACAGGCGCCTGTTCCTGACTCGACAGCGCCGCAAGGTGGGGTCCGATGCGTGAGACCGCCGCGGAGCGTTGGTCGCGCCGTGTCATCCTGACGCTACTCTCGGCCTTCGTCCTCATCCCGCTCTACGTGATGCTGACGACCGCGCTGAAGCCGCTCCGGGACGTCCGCGACTCGTTCACCTGGATCCCGGCACGGCCGACGTTCGAGGCGTTCGTCGACATGTGGAGCACCGTGCCGCTCGGCCGGTACCTGGTGAACAGCCTGATCGTGTCGACGGCCGCGGCGGTGCTCTCGGTGGCGATCGCGATCCTCGCGGCGTACGCCACCAGCCGGTGGCGGTTCCGCGGCCGAAGCGTGTTCCTCGCCAGCGCCCTGTCGACGCAGATGTTCCCCGGCATCCTGTTCCTGCTGCCGCTGTTCCTCATCTACGTCAACATCGGCAACGCCACCGGGATCGAGCTGTACGCGAGCCGGACCGGCCTGGTGATCACCTACCTGACGTTCTCGCTGCCGTTCTCGATCTGGATGCTCGTCGGCTACTTCGACGCGATCCCGCGGGAACTCGACGAGGCCGCGGCGGTCGACGGTGCCGGGCCGATGCGGATCCTGTTCCGGGTCCTGCTCCCGACCGCGGTGCCGGGCATTCTCGCGGTCACCGTCTACGCGTTCATGACCGCCTGGGGTGAGGTGCTGTTCGCCTCGGTGATGACCGACGAGAACACCCGCACGGTGGCGGTCGGCCTCTCCGGCTACTCGACCCAGTACGACGTCTACTGGAACCAGATCATGGCGGCGTCGCTCGTCGTCAGCGTCCCGGTCGTCGCCGCATTCCTGTTCCTGCAGAAGTACTTCGTCGCCGGCCTCACCGCTGGGGCCGTCAAATGACTGGAGAAGACTTGCACCATCTCTCCCACCTGCCGTCGAACTTCGTCTGGGGCGCGGCGACGGCGGCCTATCAGATCGAGGGGGCGGTCGACGCTGACGGCCGCTCGCCCTCCATCTGGGACACGTTCGGCCGCGTTCCCGGCGCGATCGCGAACGGCGACACCGGCGACGTCGCCTGCGACCACTACCACCGCTGGCCCGAGGACCTCGGGCTGCTCCGCGAGCTGGGCGTCGACGCCTACCGGTTCTCGGTCGCGTGGCCACGGGTCATCCCGACCGGCACCGGCGCGGTGAACACCAAGGGCCTGGCGTTCTACGACCGGCTGGTCGACGAGCTGCTCGCCGCCGGTATCCGGCCGTTCGTCACGGTCTACCATTGGGACCTCCCCCAGGTCCTCCAGGACAAGGGCGGCTGGCCGGTACGCGACACCGCGGAGGCGCTCGCCGAGTACGCGGGGGTCGTCGCCGGCGCGCTCGGCGACCGCGTCACCGACTGGTGCACGGTCAACGAGCCGCTGTGCGTCGCCTGGATCGGCCACCTCGAGGGCACGATGGCTCCGGGGATCCGCGATCTCCGGCTGGCCGTGGACGCCTCGCACCACGTCCTGCTCGGGCACGGCCTGGCGACCCAGGCGATCCGCGCCAACGCCTCGGCGGAACCCTCGGTGGGGATCGTGCTCAACCCGAGCCCGGTCGACCCGGCCACCGACAGCGAGGCGGACGTCGCCGCGGCGACCCGTAGCGACGGGCACACGAACCGCTGGTGGCTCGATCCGCTCCACGGCCGGGGCTACCCCCGCGACATGATCGAGACCTACGGCTACGAGCCACCGGTGCGCGACGGCGACCTGGAGACGATCGCGACGCCGACCGACTTCCTCGGCGTCAACTACTACTTCCGGGCCGTGGTGGCGGACGATCCGACCGCGCCCGCGCCGTTCACCCGGCAGGTCGAGGTGCCCGGCGCACGGCACACCGCGATGGGCTGGGAGGTCAGCCCCGGCGGTTTGGAGCGGATCCTCACCCGGGTCGCGTCGGAGTACCAGCCGGCGCGGATCTACGTCACCGAGCAGGGGTCGGCCTGGCCGGACGTCGTCGCCGCGGACGGTTCGATCGAGGACAAGGAGCGCATCGACTACCTCGAGCAGCACCTGGAGGCGATCGACGCCGCGGCCGCCGCGGGCGTGCCGCTCGCCGGGTACTTCGTGTGGTCGCTGCTGGACAACCTCGAGTGGGCCTACGGCTACGACAAGCGCTTCGGCCTCGTCCACGTCGACTACGCCACCCAGGAGCGCACGATGAAGGCCAGCGGCCGACGATACGCAGAGATTCTGCGCGATTTTCGTCGGTAAACCCCTACTGGATCGTGACCTGTCCGGGTTACGGTTCGACGTCCCCGCTGCCCGGTGTGCGTAAGGAATTGAATGTCTGCCGACGCCCCCGCCGTGCCCGCGCTGTCCCGGCCCACGGTGGTGGCCTGGCGGAACGCCGTGTTCGCGGTCTTCGCGGTCAACGGGCTGGCGCTGGCCACCTGGATGTCCCGGGTACCGGCCGTCCGGGACTCCCTCGGCGCCACCACCGCCGAGATGGGCTGGATCGTGTTCGCGATCGCCGTCGGGTCGATCGTCGGACTGAGCTCGGCCGGCCAGGTGCTGGCGTGGGCCGGGTCACGGCGCACGATCGCCGGGTCGGTGGGCGTCGGCGCGCTCGGCCTGGCGATCGTCGGCGGAGGAGCGGCCGCGGCCGGGCACGGCGCCGTCGTCGTGCTCGGCCTGGCCCTGCTCGGCGCCGGCATGGGCATGTGCGACGTCGCGATGAACGTCGAGGGCGCGGCCGCCGAACGCGCGCTCGGCCGGACCGTGATGCCGCTGTTCCACGCCGCGTTCAGCGGCGGCACGATCGCCGGTGCGGCCCTCGGCGCGCTGGCCGAGTGGGGCGGGGTCTCGACCGCCGCGCACTTCGGCGCGGCCGGGGTCGTGTCCGGGGTGATCGTCCTGCTGTCGGTGCGGTTTCTTCAGCTGGACGCGCTGGGCGCGACCACCGCGTCGTCGGACGAGCCACAGCCGGGGTGGCGGGAGCGGCTCGGCATGTGGGGCGACCGCGGAACGCTGCTGATCGGGCTGATCGTGCTCGGCATGGCGTTCGCGGAGGGTTCGGCGAACGACTGGCTCGCGCTGGCCATGGTCGACGGGCACTCGGTGAGCAACTCGACCGGCGCGGTGATCTACGGCGTGTTCGTCACCGCGATGACCGCGGGACGCATCCTCGGGGTGTTCTTCCTCGACCGGTTCGGCCGGGTTCCGGTATTGCGGGCGACGACGGCCCTGGCGGTCCTCGGCTTGCTGATCGTGATCTTCGTGCCGTCGCCGGCGGTGGCCACGGTCGGCGTCGTGCTGTGGGGACTCGGTGCGTCCCTGGGCTTCCCGGTCGGCATGTCCGCCGCCGCCGACGACAGCCGCACCGCGACCGCCCGGGTGAGCATCGTCGCGACGATCGGGTACTTCGCGTTCCTGGTCGGCCCGCCGGCGATCGGTTTCCTCGGCGACGCCGTCGGCCTGCTCCGGGCGTTGATCCTGGTACTGGTCCTGGTCGCGGTGGCCGGTCTGGCCGCTCCCAGCGCGCGCGAGAAGCGCACCTAGCGCAACTCCCGACGCGGGAGAGAAGCGCACCTAGCGCGCCGAAAGCGCCCGACACGCTATCAGCGGGCCATTCCCGGGCATCACATGGCCCTCGATAAAGGACTTCGCGCAATAGCGGCGCCCTTGTCCGAGGGAGAAGTCACGCCGTCCGCAATACTTAGAGTATTGTTGGTTCCGCGCTTGGTCCCCCTCCCATTCCATGAGGTAACAATGGCACGCAAGGTGCAGGTTCTCCTCGTCGACGATGTCGACGGCAGCACCGCTGACGAGACGGTCTCCTTCGGTCTCGACGGTGCGCACTACGAAATCGATCTGTCCACCGAGAACGCGAACGCGCTCCGGGAGGCACTGGCCAGCTACGTTGCGGCCGCCCGCAAGGCCGGCCGGGCCAGCTCCGGAAAAGTGGCGCGCGCCGCGTCCACCGCAAAGCAGTCACCGAGTGCAGACCGCGCACAGAACCAGGCGATTCGCGACTGGGCGAAGCGGAACGGCCTACAGGTCAGCGAGCGCGGTCGCATCCCTGCGGAGATCGTCGCGAAGTTCCACGCCGCGGCATAACCGAACGTTGCCGTAGGCAAAGGCGCGCCGGATCGCCGCCTGAATGAGAACCTGACGTCCGTTCCGTCGTGAATGGGGATCCCAGGGGGCAGTGCGAAAGGGCGACGGTTATTCGCACAGAATCCGTGCAGCGCGCAAAATGCACGGCGTCCATTTCAGTCTGCGAAAAGCGCCCGAGCTGCCGCACAGCACCCGTAGAACATCCCGAAGGCCGCCCCCTCAAGGGGCGGG
>NZ_BAAAYN010000025.1:30332-112630 GCF_039536245.1 Cryptosporangium minutisporangium
CAGCGCCGTCCTGGACGGGCCGCCCACTGGAGGAGCTGGGCGTCGGTCACCGACCGGTGGTACGTCACCAGGCTGGCCACGCCCGTCACCGCCACGGTCAGCGCCGCTGCGAACCCGAAGCCGGCGAGCGCGGTGAGCCGCTCGAGGAAGCCCGAGTGACCGGCGGCGATCGCCGCCGCACCGTACAGTTCGGACGCCGTGGCCGCCGCACCCACCGCCGCGAGCACCGACCAGTGCAGACGCTCCGTACGGTCGCGCATCCACCGCACCCAGCGCCAGGCGGCGTAGCCGGAGAATCCCCCGGCCAGCGACAGGAAACCGGTGGCGACTCCGCCGACCGCAGCCGCCCCCGGAAGTAGCGCGGAGACCAGGGCGAGCGTGAGCAGTACCGCCAGCGCCGCGATCGTCACCGAGAATGCCATCTCCGCCACGCGCCTGCCCCCACGCTGTTCCGTGCCACGCCACCGCCGCCGCAGCGGGTGGAAGCACCGCCCGGCGGCATCTCCGATCCTTCTGCAGCGCAGCGCGCCCGGCCACCGGAGGCGGCCGTCGGGCAGCGCGATGTAGGTCGCGTCGGCGACGGGAACCGCGGCACCGGCCAACCCGCGAACGCCGGCGAGCGCACCGGACGGCGTCCGCGCACGGGCGAGGCCGAGCGCCCAGGGACGCCGGGGCACCGGGAGCGGCGGAGTGCAGGATCCGACGCGCCGCTTCGCCAGCGCACCGACCGGCGCCGCGTGCGAGGCCGGGGTGACCCGACCGGCCGCGATCGGCAGCGCACACGGTCCGGCCGCCGAGCTACCGGACGCGACCGGCAGCACGCGCGGCGTCCCGGTCGGACGCGGCGTCGACGCCGGACGGGACGGGTCGGTGCGGGCGGTGGACGGGCGACTCGCCGTCGGACGGGTCGGGCCGGCCTTGGTCGCCGGCGCGGGTTTCGAGTTACCGCCGGTGGGTCTGGTCGTCATCGGACCCGGCACCGCATGGTCCATCATGGACCCTCCCCCCAACGAGAACCCCGCAGCGCGGTCGGCGCCTGTGGTCGTCTCTGAAGCCGCCCCAACGGCCCGCGCACCGGCTGAACCCCGCGTTACGGGACGACTGCGTGATGCGCTACAGATATCGACCTTTCAATCCCTCGCGCCACCCCACTGCCCGATCAGAACGTGAACGAGCGATACCCGACCTTCTAGGCTTCATGCTATTTCGCCCGCTTTTACGGATACAAGTCACGTTTCCGCATCAGCATCCGTTGTGCGGCAGCGAGCTCGCCTCCGGCGCGCTCATCCCCCGGCGACGGACGGAAGGATGAGGATCTCGCTGCCGTCCGGCACCGGCGTCTCCGCACCGGCCAGCCGCCGGCACTCCTCCCCGTCCAGGTAGAAGTTCACGTACCGCCGCAGCGCGCCCCGTTCGTCGCGCAGGCGCCGGTCGAGCGCCGGGTGACGTTCGGCGAGCACGTCGAGCGCCGCCCCCAGCGTCGCCGCACGCTCGGCAGGAACCTCCACGGTCGCCTCGTCCCCGGCGTAGGGACGCAGCACCCCGGGCAGCGAGATCGAGACCGCCATCGCTACACCAGGCTCGCCCGGACGCAGAGCACGTCCGGCAAATGGGCGGCGACGAGCTGCCAGCTCTCCCCCTCGTCGCGGCTGGCGTAGACCTCACCGGTGCGGGCGCCGAAGTACACCCCGGCCGGATCGGCGTTGTCCACGCAGAGCGCGTCCCGCAGCACGGCCGACCAGAAGTCCTCGTCCGGCAGGCCCGCCGAGAGACCCTGCCACGACTTCCCGGCGTCTTCGCTGCGGTACACGCGGCACCGCGCGTCGGGCGGGAACCGCTTCGCGTCCGCCACCAGCGGGAAGTTGTACACGACGTCCGGCCGGTGCGGATGGGCCACGATCGGGAAGCCGAAGTCGCTGGGCAGCCCGTCGGCGATCGACTGCCAGCTCGCCGCACCGTCGTCACTGCGGTAGACGCCGTGGTGGTTCTGCAAGTAGAAGCGGTCGGGCGCGGCCGGGTTCTGCGCCAGCTTGTGGACGCACTGCCCGAACTCCGGGTACGGATCGGGCAGGAAGTAAGCCTTGACGCCGGTGTTGCTCGGCGACCAGCTCGCCCCCGCGTCCTCGCTGACGTAGACGCCGCCGGTGGACATCGCCACGGTGAGCCGCCGCGGATCGGCCGGGTGCGGCAGCACGGTGTGCACCGCCATGCCGCCGTAGCCGGGCCCCCAGTGCTCCCGGTGCGGGTGGTTCCACAACCCCTCGACCAGCGAGTAGGTACGACCGCCGTCGTCGGAGCGGAAGAGGGCGGAGGGCTCCACGCCCGCGTACACCACGTCGGGTTCGGACGCCGGACCGGGCGCGAGCTGCCAGACCCGGCCGAGCGCGGCCCCGGTGGCGTCCGGGAATCCGACCGGCGCGTGGTCGGGCTCGTACCAGCTGGCGCCGAGGTCGTCGCTCACCGAGACACTCGGCCCGAAGTGTTCGCTGGTGACGCCGGCGAGCAGCCGGGGCGTCGACCGGCGGGTGTCGATCGCGACCGCGTAGACGTCGGTCATCGGATGGTGCGGGCCGGAGACCTGCCAGCTCGCCCGACCGTCGTGGCTGGTCGCCAGCCAGAGGCCCTTGCGGGTGCCGATCGCCAACAGCGCAGTGGATGCCATCGCGGAACCTCCTCGGCGGAGTTTCGGCGGACGCTACGCCACTCCCCCGACAGTTCGCCGTCCTGCGCTACGGACCCGGGTGTTGCGGCGAAACGAGCGGCGTCAGCTCGGCGGTGAGGACGTCGTCGAGATCTCCGGTGAGGTAGCGGTCGAGCACCGGGGCGACCAGCCGCACCACGTCGTCGAACGGCATGCTCGCCATCGGATCGGTCGGCACGACGTAGCGGAGGAACGCCATCCCGAGCATCTGGGTCGCGGCCAGGGGTACCCGGCGCGCCGCCCGGTCCAGCCCGATCTCGGCGCCGATCGGCCCGACGAAATGCCGCAGCATCAAGGTCCGTATCGCGCGCCGGGCTTCGTCCTCTGACGCCGCGCTCAGCGCCATCGCGGTGAGCGAGTGCCGGGACTCGGCCCGCTCCCACAAGCCGAAGTAGAACGTGGCCAGCCGGTGGCCGAGCGTGCCCTCCGCGGCGGCGAACTGGGCGGCGGCCACTTCGGGCGGGCCGAGGACCAATTCCAGGCACGCCCGGAACAGCTCTTCCTTGCTCGTGAAGAACTGGATGACCAGCGACGGGTCGACGCCGGCGTCCCGGGCGATCGAGCGGATCGTCGCTTTCCGGTATCCGTGCTCGGCGAAGGCCGACCGGGCGGCGGCCAGCACCGCCTCCCGGGTGTTCGGTGAGCCGGGCCGCCGTCCCCGTCGTCGGCCTAGGCCGACGTCCGGGGTGCTCATGGTCGGAGCCTAACCCAGCGGCGGGGCCGGTCACCGACCTCGTCGGGTCGGTGACCGGCCCCGCCGCGGGCGGGCCGCTGCTCAGGCAAGGGTGGACCGGGTGGCCGACGGCTGCGCATCGGCCGACTCGGACGCCGCCCCGGACCTCTCCGCGGGGGACGCCGTCGGCCCGGACACTGCACCCGCACGCCGGGCGCGCGCCGTCCCGGCGGCCACGAGCAGCAGCCCCACCACGACCCAGCAGGTCAGCACCGTGAGCGCGGTCGCCGTACCGGCCCCGTCGAAGTACGCGTTGGCGCGCAGCAGGGTCGCGCTCGCCCCGCTGGGCAGCAGCTGACCGAACGCTCCCCAGCCGGACGGCAGGAACTCCGGCCCGGACGCCAGCCCGGACAGCGGGTTGCCCAGCAGGACGAAGAGCGCGGCGCCGAGCCCGATGCCCGCGATACCGAAGACCGCCTCCAGCCCGAGGACGGTCAGCGCGACCGCGGCCAGGCCGAAGGCCAGCCCCAGCGCGACCTGCACCATGTTCTCGTCCACGGTCCCGAACCACCAGGTCAGGACCGACGCGGCCACCAGACCCTCGACCAGAGCGAACGCCACGGCGGCCGAGACCCGCACCCAGGGCTGGCGGGGGAAGCGGCGGGTCAGCAGCACGGCCGCCAGGACGCCGCCGAGCACCGCGGGCAGACCCATCGCGGTCAGGCCGGCGCCGCGCGGGTCGTCCGCCGGAAGCGCACGGACGTCGACCGTGGTGGCGGTCGCGCCGTTGCGCTCCGCCAGCGTGGCACCGATCGTGCTGATGCCCTGGGCGATCGGCGGGCCGGCGGCGCTCGCGGTGAGCACCAGGACGCTCGGCGTGCCGCCGTCCGCCCCGAGGACGAAGCCGCCGTAGACCTCCCGGTCGCCGATCGCGGCCCGGAGCGCGTCCTCGTCCGGGTAGGTCCGGACGTCGAACCCGCCGGGAGCCGCCTTGGCCAGCGCGTCCTCGACCGCGGTGACGGCCGGCGGCGGCGCGACGACGCCGAGCGGCACGTCGTGCGGCCCACCGTTCACCGTCGGCAGGCCGAACGCCAACAGCAGGAGGCCGACGATCAGCGCGAGCGCGCCGACGAGGCCGGTCGCCTCCAGCCAGGCCGGCCGGTGACGCGCGGCGGCCGCGGACTTCGTCGACGTGCTCGTGCTTTTGCTTTCCATGAGAGCTCCTTCGCTCGGTGAACCGCCCGCTCGGAGCCGTCCACGAGTCTCTAATTCAACACCTGTGGAGTTTCGCAGTCCTGACGGTAGACCGGTCGGCGCGATAAATCAACAGTCGTTGAGAAAAGGAGATAGGGTCGACGAGAGGTCGCTCCAACTGGGCGTTTAACGTAGATAGTCGGGTTGATGCCGCCACGGCGCGGATCTCAGGGGGAGGGGGCTATGAGCGGCGACGTCGCTTTCCCCACCCCTGCGCCGGAGGTCCCGGTCCGGTCGATGCGTCGACGCGTGCTCCGGAGGACCGTGCCGATCGTGGTCGTCCTGGCGATCCTGGTGGTCGAGGCGGTGCTCGGCGGACCTTCGCTGGCCGCGGCGTTCAGCCAACTCCACACCCCGCTGTGGAGTTGGGTGGCGCTCGCCGTCGTGGCCGAGTTGGTCTCGATGGGCGGCTACGCGCGCATGCAGCGGCGGCTGCTCCGGTCCGCCGGAACGACCGTGCACCTCGGGCGCCATGTCGCGCTGGCCTTCGCCGCGCACTCCCTGTCGGTCAGCCTGCCCGGCGGGCCGCTGTTCTCCACCCGCTACAACTTCCAGCAGATGCGGCGGTACGGCGCTTCGGCGGCCGCCGCGTCCTGGTGCATCGCGCTGAGCGGCGTGCTGTCGAGCGTCGCGTTGGTGCTGATCGGTGCGGGAGGCGCAATCCTGGCCGGGAGCGGCGGTGGCCTCTCCACGCTGTTGACCTACCTGGCGGTCGGCCTGGCGCTGGCGGTCGCGGTTCGCGCGATGGCGCGGCACCCGCAGTGGCTCACGACCGTGGCCGGTGCGATCGAGAGGTTCGTCAACCGGGTCCGGCAGCGGCCGGACAGCGGCAGCGGACGCCTGGTCGCCCTGGTCGAGGAGATCACCGCGGTCCGGATCCGGCCTCTCGACCTCGCCGTCGCCGCCTACTTCGCCTTGGCGAACTGGCTGCTGGACGCGCTGTGTCTCTGGCTGTGCTGCCGCGCCGTCGGCGCCGGCGACATCACCGCGATCCATCTGGTGCTGGCGTACTGCGCCGGCATGGCCGCGGCGAGCATCCCGCTGGTTCCCGGCAACCTCGGCGTCGTCGACGGCGCGTTGATCGTCGGCCTGGTCGCCGGTGGCCTGCCCACGAGCACCGCGATCGCCGCGGTCGTGCTCTACCGGATCATCAGCCTCGGCTTCATCATCACCGCGGGATGGGTGGTGTGGCTGCTGGTCCGCCGCCGCCAGCGCCGTGAGCCGCTGCGCCCCGCGGTCCCGGTCGGCTGACGCGGTCGACAGGCGATCGCGGCGACCGGAGACGGTAGCGTCTCGCCATGGAGACGACGACGCTGTCGGGGACGCTGGTGCGCCTGCGGGCGGCGACGCAGGACGACGTTCCGCGGCTGGCCGAGATCCGGTCGATGCCCGAGGTGTACACGCGATGGCGTGGCGACGGCGACCTGGTCGACGCGGTCGCCGACGAAATGGCCGTCGACGACGTCGAGGTGCTGGTCGTCGAGTACGAGGAGCGCGTCGTCGGCGCGATCCAGTGGGGCGAGGAAGACGACCCGGAGTACCGGCACGCCAACATCGACGTCTACCTGGATCCCGCGGTCCACGGCCGCGGGGTCGGCGCCGACGCGGTTCGTACCCTGGCCCGGCACCTGATCGACGACCACGGCCACCATCGCCTGGTCATCGACCCCGCCGCCGACAACGAGGCCGCGATCCGCTGTTACGCCAAGGTCGGGTTCCGGCCGGTGGGGATCATGCGTCGCTACGAGCGTGGGGCTGACGGCGTCTGGCACGACGGGTTGCTGATGGATCTGCTCGCGGACGAATTGTCCTGATTCCCGCCATCGGCTGCAGGTCAGGAGCCGGGAACCAGCGTCGGCTCGCCGGCGAACCACTGGCGGTAGGCGTAGTGGTAGTGCCCGTTGCGCCCGGCGTCGACGAGGGCGGCGTTCACCTGCTCGCGGAGTACGGTGTTGCCGTTGGCGACCGCGAACACGACGTCGCCCGGTTCGCCGAACTCGTGGGTGACCCGCATGGCCCCGGACTTGTCCTGGAGTTGCGCGTACCGCGCGACTCCGCTGTCGAGGATCGCCGCGTCGAACCGCCCGGCGTGGATCGCGGCCGGGATGATGGCGCCGTCCAGCTCGACGGTCTGCACGCCGGCGGCCGCGACCTCGTCCGGCAGGATGCCGGACGACTCGATCGCGACGCGCTTCCCGCGCAGCGACTCCAGCGACGTCAGGCTCGTGTCCGACGACAGGATCGCGGTCGTCCGGCGGAAGTACGGCACGGTGTAGTCGACCGGGAGCTGATCCGGGTCGTCCTCGGGCAGCGCGTAGAACCTGCCCGCGCTCAGATCGCAGGACTTCGCGCCGAGCGCCTGGGCGGCGAGGACGTCACCCTGGTCGGACTCGATGATCAGTAGAACGACGCCGAGGCGCTCGGCCACCAGTGTCAGCAGCTCGACGTCGAAGCCCTCGGCCTTCGTGCCGCCCGCCGTCGCGCTCAGGTAAGGCGTTCCGCCGCGCCACTGGCAGACGGTCAACCGACCCTTCCGGACCAGCGGAACGTTCACCCCGTCCGGCACCTTCTCCATCGTCGCGGTGGGCGACGGCACGGCACTGTGGGTCGGTGCTGTGGGACCGCCCCTCTCGTCACTGGACGAACAGCCGGCTAACGCGAGGGCCAAGGCGAGCGGAACGGCCACGACCAGACGGTGTCTCACTGAACTCCCCGTACCTCAGTGGATCTGAGCCGGGCCACCCTAGCGCGACGGATGCACAGCAAGCACACAGATCACACCATTCTCACCCCGCCGGGCTCCACCCCAGTGCCGTCCCGAACGGGTTGTCGATCACGTAACGCCACCGGCCGTCGACGCCGCGGCGGGCGACGTCGGTCGCGGTGCCCTCCACGTGCACGTGCCGACCGTCGGGGTCGGTGCCGTCGATCACCCAGTCCACGATGAGCAGCGCGATGTCGTCGGCGACGTAGACCTGCCGCGGGTTCACCGCGATCGGCAGCCCGAGGTCGAGGAAGCGCTGGTTGGCGCCGACGCGTTCGGCCGCGGTGTCGACGCTCCGGCCCGGCTCGGTGACCAGGACACCGCCCGGCTCGTAGACCTCGTCGACCACCGTGCCGCGGCCGGTGTTGAAGGCACGAGCGAAGACGTGCGGGTGCTGCCCCGGGTCGTCGGTGAGTGCGAGAGTGGTGGCGTGGAGCGTGTCGTCGATTCCCATGCCAGGAGTGAATCCGTGCCGCACGTAGGTCACCAAACGGTAAGTACCGGCTGGGACCCGGTGCTGGTTCCGGACGGGCGCGGTGCGACGCGGCGGCCGGAGCCAGAGTGCCCGGTGGAGGTGGCGCTGGCGGCGATCGGTGGCCGCTGGACGACGCTGGTGCTGCGCGACCTGATGGGCGGGGCGCGCTCGTTCACCGAGCTGCAGCGCGGGCTGCCCACGCTGAGCGCGAAGGTGCTGACCGAACGGCTGGTCCGCCTGGAGCAGCGCGGCCTGGTGGAGCGGGCCCGGAGCGCGAGCTTCCCGCCCCGGACGCTCTACCGGCTCACCGCCGCCGGCCGCGCCGTCGAGCCGCTCCTCGTCGAGCTGTACCGGACCGGCACCGCGCTACTCGAGACGTCCTTGGACGTCAGTCCGGATGACTCACCACGTTGAACACGTTGCCGTCCGGCGCCCGGACGAAGAACCGGCGCACGCCCCACGGCTCCGTCGTGATCGGGTGCACGATCTCGTAGCCGAGCCGCTGCGCCTCCCGATAGGCCTCCTCGACGTCGCCGTCGATGAGGACGGAAGCGACCGAGTCCTCCGGCGCGGTGGCGTCCCGCGTGACGAGCTGGACGTTCGCTCCGCTCTCCGGGGAGGTGAATCGAGCCACCCACCCCAGGTTGAACTCCTCGTTGCTCAGCCCGAAATAGTCGCGGTAGAAGCTCTTGGCGGCCTCGACGTCGGGCACTGGAAGGTTGGTCACGATCCGCTTGACTCGCATCGATCCTCCGGACGCAGTAGTCGCGCCGACGCTACCGGTGGCCCATCGCTCCGGCTTGGACGTTTCGGCGCCGAGCGGCGTACTACCGTGCGGCGGTGGAGTGTTACCCGTGCCGGAAGAACGACGAGTTCGACCAGCTCCCCCCGCGTGAACGGATCGCCGCCGACGCCTGGTGGCGGGTCGCCCACGGCTTCAACAGCGCACTGCCCGGGTGGCTGATCCTGGTCCCACGACGTCACGTCACGTCGATCGCGGAGCTGACCGACGCCGAGGCGTCCGCGTCGGGTCTCTGGCAGGTGCGACTGTCCCGAGCGTTGGCCGAGGTGACCGGCTGCGCAAAGACGTACGTCATGCAGTTCGCCGAGAAGGAGGGCTTCGCCCACGTCCACTTCCACGTGGTGCCGCGCCTGCCGGATCTGGCTGCCGACCGGCGCGGGCCGGGCGTCTTCCGGTACCTCGACGACGATCAACGCCTGTCCGACGCCGAACGCGACACGATCGCGGCCGACCTCCGAGCCGCCCTCGCCGGCGGTCGGTACGGGTCGCCCGGCTGAGCGCTACCGCTGGCGCTCGTAGAGCGCGATCAGGTTGCCGTCCGGATCGAGGACCCCGAACTCGCGGGTGCGCCACGGCGTGGAGGCGAGGTGCGCGTTCGGATGCACGACGTCCAGCTCGCGGCAGTGCGCGTACAACGCGTCGATGTCGGTGACCTGCAGGCGGCAGGACGCCGAGCCGGCCAGGTGCCGCTCGGCGCCGGGCGCGCTGCCGTCCGCCACCCACACGTGGAGCTCGACGTCGTCCCGCTGAAGGATGCCGAGCCCGGCGCCGTCGTGCCGGAGCTCGGTGAAGCCCAGCGCGGTCTCGTAGAACGCCACCGCCCGGCGCTCGTCGGCGACCGGAAGCGCCGGTACCGCTGCGAGGAAGGTGCTCATCAGCGTTCCTCTCGATCCAGCCATCGCCCGGATGCCAGCGTAGGCGCGATGTCACGCCCACGCGACGTCGTCGACGGCGAGCCAGGGCGCGGCCGCGACGGCGGTCGGCGTCGTTCCGGCGAAGGTCCGTACGTCCCGATGGAGGTGGGACTGGTCGGCGTAGCCGCTCTCCGCCGCCCACCCGTGGGCCGATCGTCGACCCGACGGGGCGCTCCGCCCGATCAGCGCGCCGAGGCCGTAGACCAAAGTCGATGGGCACGCGACGATCGCCTGCAGCGGCGTCGTCCCGCCGCCCCCCACCGTGACTGACATGTCCATCACCACTGTCGAGGAGTCCGGACCGGTCAAAGCCGTCATCGCGGTCGGCTTGCCCGCCGTGGGCGCCGGGACGGGCGCCCTGGCCTACCTGATCGTCGGTTGGCTGGCCAACTTCCCCTGGAAGCCGCTGCGCCGATCGATGCGGTTCGTCGAGGATCTGCCCGAGCCGTGGGGCCTAGTGGTACTGGTCGCCACCGGTGCCGTCGCCGGGCTGATCCTGGTCGGCATGGCCGCCTACGAGCGGCTGAAGGTCACCGTCACCGCGGAGACGGTGACCCTGGACCGCGGCGGCCGGTTCGGGGCGCTCTTCGACGGGCCCGCGCCGCGCGAGATCGCCCGTGAGGGCGTCGGCGCCGTCTTCCCCGACGGCAAGAAACTCGTCCTGCTGGGTCGCGACACCCGGGAGCTGGCCCGGGAGTCCCACGACTTGAGCAAGGCGAAGCTCCGCGACGCGTTCACCGCGCACGGCTACCCGTGGTCGGACACCGATCCGCACGCCGCCCGGTTCCAGCCCTGGGTCGAGGAGGACCCGTCGCTGCCGCCTGCCACGCACGTGGTGTTCAAGGCCCGCCAGAAAGCCCTCGACAAGGGCAAGAAGGACGAACTGGTGGCGTTGCGTGCCGAGCTGGCCACCTACGGGTTAGTCGTCCGGGACGAGAAGAAACGCCAACAGTGGCGCACTAGCACTCGCTAGTCCTCGACTCGGTTTCGTCGGCGGGAGCGCGCCAGCGGGCCCGGCCGACGGCCGCCGTCACGCCCAGCGGCACCGTGAGCACCGCTGCGACCGCGAACACCGCCCCGAACCGACCCTGCTCGGCCGGCCCGGCCGCGAGCAGCGCCGCGATCGCGCTGCCGAGGAACAGCGCCGCCGCGAACAGCGACACGACCGTCGCCCGCGCCGACGGCAGGACCTCGGTGGCCCAGGTCTGCATCGTCGAGTGCAGCCACGCCCACCCCATGCCGAGCAGGAACGCGGTGACGACCGCGGCGGCCGGTACCTGGGTGACCGCCACCAGCGCGCACCCGGCGAGCGCACCGCCCGCACCGGCCGCGGGGAGCTGCCAGCGTCCGGTCCGCCGGGAAAGTGCCCCGGCCAGCCGGGCGAAGATCAGCACCGCGACGCCGTAGACACCGGTCACCGCCCCGGCCAGCGCCGCCCCCACGCCGGTCGCCTCCACCGCCGCCGGCAACAGCGTGAGGACGCCGAGCAGCACGGCTCCGTCGCCGAACGCGAGCACGAGCACGAGCCAGGTCGCCCGGGAACGCCGAACCCGGCCCAGCGCGGTGGCCAGGCGCTGCTCACGGCGGCTCACCCCGGGCGGTGGCAACCGTCGCAGGACGATGACCAGCACGAGGGCTGCCGCGCTGGTGACCAGGAACGCCAGCCGCCAGCTCACTGCCTGCGCGAGGACGCCGGCCCCGGCGGCACCGAGTGCGGTGCCCACCGCGCTGCCGGACATGAAGTTCGTGATCTCGCGCTGGCGGTCCGGAGCCGGCACGGTGTCGCCGAGGTACACCAGACCGGCCGGGATCGCCGCGCTGAAGCACGCACCGGCCAATCCCCGGGCCGCCGCCAGCGCCACCGCGCCGCCCACCAGCGCGGACGCGCCGGTCGCCACGGCGGCGACGAGCAAAGCCGCGCGGATCGTCCCGATCAGCCCGAACCGATCGGAGACCACACCCCAGACCGGCTGCATCAGGCCGTAGGCGAGGAAGTACAGGCTGGCCGCCTGCACCACCTGGGTGAGCGGGACGTCGAGGTCACGGGCGATCGCGATCAGCATCGGCGGCATCGCGAACCGGTCCAACGTGCTGACCAGCGCGGTGGCCTGCAGCAGCCGCCTGGCGGTGGTCACTCGATGCGGTCCACCAGGGCAGAGTAGACGAGCTGGTGGAGCTGGCTGCGTAACGGGTAGGTGCTCGACGGCAGCAGCTGGGTGAGGAAGACGACGGTCAGCTGCTCGGCCGGATCGACCCAGAAGGCGGTGCTCGCGGCGCCGCCCCAGCCGAACTCGCCGGCGCTGCCGAGCGTCCGGCCGACGATCGGGTCGAGCACCACCGAGACGCCGAGCCCGAACCCGGTGCCCGCGAACGTCGTCTCGGCGAACAGGGGCCGGCCGAACGCGGCGAGATCCACGCCGCCCGGCAGGTGATTCGCGGTCATGAACCGCACCGTCCGGTCCCCCAGCAACCGGACGCCGTCCAGCTCACCGCGGCCCAGCAGCATCTGCGCGAAGCGGTGGTAGTCGTGGCGGGTGGCGACCAAGCCGCCACCGCCCGAGAGGTACCGTGGCTCGCGGAGGATCGCGCGGCCCATCCGCTCGTTGCGCACGATCCGCGAACCGGTCGTGGAGCGGGACGTCGGAGCGTACAGCGCGGCCAGCCGGTCGGCGTCGGTCTCCGCGACCGTGAACGACGTGTCGGTCATCCCGAGCGGGCCGAAGATCCGCTCGGCGAAGAACGCGTCCAGCGACTGTCCGGACACCACCTCGACCAGGCGGCCGACGACGTCGGTGGCGACCGAGTAGTTCCACTCGGCGCCGGGCTGGAACGCCAGCGGCAGACCCGCCCAGGCGTCGACGCAGGCGGCCAGATCGAGACCCTTCGGGCTGCCCCACTCGAAACCCGCCGCCCGGTAGATCTCGTCCAGCACCTGGGTGTGGTGGAAGCCGTAGGTGAGGCCGGCGGTGTGTGTCAGCAGGTGCCAGATCCGGACCGGCTCGATCGCGGGCACCGTGGCCGGGCGTGCGGCGGTGCCGCCGACGAGGACCCGCTGGTCGGCGAAGGCCGGGAGGTAACGGCTGACCGGATCGGTCAGCTCGAACGCACCCTCTTCGTAGAGCATCAGCGCCGCGACCGAGGTGATCGGCTTGGTCATCGAGTAGATCCGGAACAGCGTGTCGTCGGTGACCGGGGCGCCGGCCTCGACGTCCCGCCGACCGTAAGTAGCCGTGTGCGCCACCCGCCCGTACCGGCTGACCAGCAGCGACCAACCCGGGAGGCGCCCGGCGTCGACGTAGCGGGCGAAGTGCCGGTCGATCCGCGCCAGGCGGGTCGGATCGAGCCCGACCTCCAGCGGGTCGACCTCGGTCACGGTCTGCGTCATCGTGTCTCCTCCCGGCCCCGGTGCCGCAGCCCATCCTCGGACGCCGTGCCCGTCCGCGGGCACGGTTTCGCCCTGATGGGCAATTTCACCGATCCCGCCGAAGCCGGTCCCCTGGGCGCTTGACGCCGAGCAGGTGTGAGTGTTCAATCACTCATGACTGCAGTGAGTGGTCAACCACTCTTTAGAAGGGACTTCCATGCTCACCCAGATCGTTCTGCCGGGCGTCGTCGAGCCGGACGGGCTCCTCGTCGATCGGCGTCCGCTGCCCGAGCCCGGCCCCGGCCAGGCGCGGATCGCGGTCGAGGCCAGCGGCGTCTCCTTCGCCGAACAGCAGATGCGCCGCGGCAAGTACTACGACCAGCCGGCGTTCCCGTTCGTCCCCGGCTACGACCTGGTCGGCACCGTGGCCGCGGTCGGCCCTGGCGTCGAGGAGGCCCTGCTCGGCCGCCGCTTCGCCGCGCTGACCAAGACCGGCGGGTGGGCCAGCGACGCCCTGGTCGACGCCGGTGACCTGGTCGCGGTGCCGGACGGCGTCGACCCAGCCGCCGCGGAGACCGTCGTCGTCAACGGCATCACCGCCTGGCAGATGCTGCACCGCGCCGCGAAGGCGCGCCCCGGCGGGACGATCCTCGTGCACGGCGCGAACGGCGGTGTCGGCTCGACGCTCGTGCAGCTGGCCCGGCACGCCGGGATCCGCGTCCTCGGCACCGCCTCCCGCCGCAACCACGACGCGGTGCGCGCGCTGGGCGCGGAGCCGATCGACTACCGGGATCCCGACCTGGCGGGCCGCGTTCGCACCCTGGCCCCGAACGGCGTCGACGCGGTGTTCGACCACGTCGGGGGTGCGGGCATCGTCGACTCCTACCGCCTGCTGGCCCCCGGCGGCACGCTCGTCTCGTACGGCACCGCCGCGACGAAGAACGACCCCGGTAACTCCCAGCTGCCGGTGCTGAAGCTGATCGCCCGGCTGGCGTGGTGGAACGCGCTCCCGAACGGCCACCGCGCGACGTTCTACAACATCTGGGCCGGCCGGCGGCGCCGCGCGGCCTTCCAGGCCCGCCTCCGCGAGGACCTCGGTGCGGTGTTCGGGCTGCTCGCCGAGGGCGCGATCGCGGCTCAGGTCGCTGCCCGCGTCCCGCTCACCCAGGCTACGGGCGCACTGCGGCTGGCCAAGTCCGGCACGGTGACCGGCAAGGTCGTCCTGGTGCCGTGAGCGCAGTTCGGAGACGCACGCGTCAGGTGATCAGTAGTGCCTTTCCCGGCACGGCTCGGGCGGCGAGCGCGGCGTGGGCGTCCACCGCCTTCTCCAGCGGGAACGTCGCACCGATCGCCGGCTTCAGCCGTCCGGCAGCGGCCTCGTCCAGCGCACGGGCCAGCAGATTCCGCATCCGCTCGGGCGGGAGCTGGACGTCCGCGATCCCGCGCAGGTGGATGCCGCGCGCCGCGGCGGCGTCCGCGTCGAGGGCGGCGAAACCCCCGCTCGGGGAGCCGTGGGCGGAGAACCGCCCGCCGTCCGCGGTGATCCGGAACGCCGCCTCCCCCACCGCACCGCCGGCCCCGTCGAGCACCACCGGGAACCCGGCACCCCCGGTGAGCGCGTTCGCGCGCTCGTCCCACCCCGGCTCCGAGTAGTCCACCGCCTCCGCGCCGTACTTCCGGATCAGTGCGGTCTTCTCCGCACCGCGGGCGGCTCCGACGACACGTCCGCCCGCCGAAGCGGCGAGCTGGAGCAGGAGGACACCCATGCCACCGGCCGCGGCCGTCACCAGCACCCACTCCCCCGGCCGGATCTGCGCCGCGTCGGTCACCGTCAGCGCGGTGACCGCATCGTGGAGCAGCGCCGCAGCGACCGTCGACGGCACGTCGTCCGGCACCGCGACCAGCGCGTCAGCCGTGACGACGCCCCGTTCGCGGTAGCCTCCGGTCCCCAGGAAGCCGCCGGTGTACGCGGCCACGCGGCGTCCGACCCAGTCCGCGTCGACCTCGTCGCCCACCGCCGATACCGTTCCGGCGAAGCCGTCCCCGGGGACGTACGGCGGCTGCACCCCGAAGTCGAACACCCCCTGGCGCACCTGGGTGTCGACGAACAGCACGTCGGCCGCCGCGACGTCGACCACGACCTCGCCCGGCCCGGGAACCGGGTCGGGGACCTCCACCGGGGCCAGTACCTCCGGCCCGCCGAACTCCGCCACCTCGATGACCTTCATGGTCGTCCTCCCGTTCGCGTTCCGGCGTCGTCGGGAGGAAGCGTCCGACCTCAACCGCAGTTGAGGTCAAGCCAGAAGGTCAAGTGGGATTTTCGGTGCGGTACGTGTGGTCGCGGTCGACGACGTGGATCTCGACGTAGGAGTGCGCGGCCATCAGCCGTTCCTTCGTCGCCTCGACCACGGACGCGTGGCCGGCCTCGGCCTCCTCGCGGGTCCGCCAGCGGTCGATCCGCGAGAGGTCGTCGTGGTGCTCGGCCAATCCGCTGACCAGCGTCTCGAACTCGGCAATGCCGTCGCCCATCGCCCGGTTGGCGGGCAGCCAGACCGTCGAGACCGTCGCCAACTTGCCGCCGTGCAGGCCGCCGGAGTACAGGTCCGACAGCCCGACGTGGAGGAGTTCCGGCGTGTCTTCCCAGCTGAACACCGAAACGATCTCCGGACCGGTGAGAAACTCTTCGACGCCACGCTCGGTGAATCGGGTTGTGTCGCTCATCGCCTCTCATTCCACCCTAGAAGTGCTCAGCTCGGGCGGATCTTCCCGGCGCGTCGGAATACCCGGAGGTGATCTCGGAAACACGCCCCGTCGTCGGGGTACTGCCGAGTACCGTTTCGGCCCATGAACCGGATCCGGCGACGACTGACCGGCGGCCTCGCGACGCTGCTGCTCCTCGCCGGGTGCGGGGCCCTCACCGCGTGCAGCGAGAGCGCGCCGAAGGCCGCTCCGGCGACACCTACCCACCAGCACTCGACCGCGTCGCCGCCGCCGGCGTCACCGCTGCGGGACGGCGAACGGTTCCAGCAGCTCGCGATGGCCGAGCCGTACACCCCGGAGCCGACCGGCGGTGGCACCGACGAGTACCGCTGCTTCCTCGTCGACCCGAAGCTCACCGCGCCGGCGTACCTCACCGGAAGCCAGTTCCTGCCGCAGAACCCGGCGATCGTCCACCACGCGATCTTCTTCCGGGTGCCGCCCGAGCAGGTGGCCGAGGCCCAGTCACTGGACGCCGAGGCGCCCGGCGCGGGCTGGCGGTGCTTCGGCGGCACGGGCATCGGCGGAACCGGGCCGAGTGCCCAGCTCGCGGGCGGCGCCGCGTGGGTCGCGGCGTGGGCGCCCGGGGGCGGCGAGAACCTGACGTCGCCGGGCACCGGCTACCCGCTCGCCGCCGGAAGCCGGCTGGTCATGCAGGTGCACTACAGCCTCCTGGCCACCGACGGGAAGCCGGCAGGCACCGACCGGTCGGGCATCCGCCTCCGGCTCGTCGACCGCACCGCCCCCCTCACCGCACTGCAGACCCGCCTGCTCACCGCCCCGGTCGAGCTGGCCTGCCCGCCCGGCGAGACCGGCAACCTCTGCGACCGCGAACGGGCCGTGCTCGATCTGATCCACCGGTTCGGCCCGGAGGCCGGCGGCACGGTTGCGGGCCTGAACGCGCTCTGCAACGACGGCCGGACGCCGGTCCCCGCGGTGACGCAGCAGTGCGACCGGACGATCCGGCAGCCCGGCGCCATCTACGCGGTCGCCGGGCACATGCACCTGCTCGGGAAGTCGATCCGGGTCGAGCTCAACCCCGGCACGCCGGGCGCGAAGACCCTGCTCGACGTGGCCCAGTATGACTTCGACGACCAGGGCGCCCGATCGCTGACGCCGCCCGCCACCGTGAAGGCCGGCGACACGCTGCGGGTCACGTGCACGCACGACGCGACGCTCCGCCGGAAGCTGCCCGAGCTGCAGTCGCTCGAGCCCCGGTACGTGGTCTGGGGCGACGGCACCAGCGACGAGATGTGCCTCGGCGTGGTGATCTGGGCGCCCAAGAGCTGACCCAGTGCCGTCCCGGCGACCGGCGACCGGCGCGTAATCCTAGTTAGCCGATAGGCATTGGACGCTAGCATGCGGAGCAGTTACCGTCGGAGCAGGTACTGGTGCTCCGCGGCGAGAGGCTCCGATGTCTGCCCCCTTACATCTCGCGGTCGCGCTCGACGGCGCCGGGTGGCACCCGGCGGCCTGGCGCGAACCGGACGCGCGCCCAACCGACCTGTTCACCGCGGACTACTGGGCCCACCTGGTCCGCGAGGCCGAGGCCGGGCTGGTCGACCTGGTCACGATCGAGGACGCGATCGGCCTGCAGAGCGATGACTTCGACGCCCAGGACGACCGGGTCGACCGCGTCCGGGGCCGGCTCGACGCGGTGCTGATCGCCGCCCGGGTCGCGCCGCTCACCCGGCACGTCGGGCTGGTGCCGACGGCGACCGTGACGCACACCGAGCCATTTCACGTCTCCAAGGCGATCGCCACGCTCGACTACGTCAGCAGCGGCCGCGGCGGCGTCCGGGTACAGGTCTCCGGAAAGGCGCACGAGGCGGCGCACTTCGGACGCCGCACGATCCCGCCGTTCCGCTACCAGGACGTCCTGGCCCTGAACGCCGGGCAGGCCCCTGAACTCGCGACGCTGTTCAGCGACCTGTTCGACGAGGCCGCCGACTACGTCGAGGTGCTGCGCCGGCTCTGGGACTCCTGGGAGGACGACGCCGAGATCCGGGACGCCGCCACCGGCCGGTTCGTCGACCGGGACAAGCTGCACTACGTCGACTTCGCCGGCCGCTTCTTCCGCGTCAAGGGTCCGTCGATCACGCCCCGGCCACCGCAGGGCCAGCCGCCGGTGGCCGCGCTGGCGCACGCCACGATCCCCTACCGGCTCGCGGCCCGCAGCGCCGACGTCGTCTTCGTGACGCCCTCCGACGTGGGCGCGGCCCGCGCGATCCTGGCCGAGGTACGCGCCGAGCAGTCCGCCGCCGGGCGGGGCTCCGAGACCCTGCACGTCTTCGCCGACGTCGTCGTGTTCCTCGACGAGTCGCCGCGCGCCGCCGCCGACCGGGCCGCCCGCCTGGACGACCGCGCGGGCGAGACGTTCACTTCCGACGCGCTGGTGTTCACCGGCACGCCGTCCGGTCTCGCCGACTTGCTGCAGGAGTGGCACGCAGCCGGGATCAGCGGCTTCCGGCTGCGCCCGGCGACCGTGCCGCACGACCTCACCGCGATCACCCGGGGGCTGGTCCCCGAACTGCAGCGGCGGGACCTGTTCCGCCGGGGTTACGAGGCCCCCACCCTGCGAGGCCTGCTCGGCCTGCCCCGACCCGCCAACCGGTACGCGGAGGCCACGTCATGACCGGGAAGCAAGTCCACCTGGCCGCGCACTTCCCCGGCGTCAACAACACCACGGTGTGGAGTGACCCCGCCGCAGGCAGCCACATCGAGTTCGACTCGTTCGTGCACCTGGCCCGGACCGCCGAGCGGGCGAAATTCGACTTCTTCTTCCTCGCCGAGGGCCTGCGCCTCCGGGAGCAGGGCGGGCAGATCTACGACCTGGACGTGGTCGGCCGCCCGGACACGTTCACGGTGCTCGCCGCGTTGGCGGCGGTCACCGAGCGGATCGGGCTGACCGGCACGATCAACTCGACGTTCAACGAGCCCTACGAAGTGGCCCGCCAGTTCGCCAGCCTCGACCACCTGTCCGCGGGCCGGGCCGGGTGGAACGTCGTGACGTCGTGGGACGCGTTCACCGGCGAGAACTTCCGGCGCGGCGGGTTCCTCCCGGAGTCCGAGCGGTACACGCGGGCGAAGCAGTTCCTGGCCACCGCGACCGAGCTGTTCGACTCCTGGCGCGGCGACGAGATCGTCGCCGACGCCGACCGCGGGGTCTTCCTCGCCGACCCGAACGCCGGCGCGTTCGCCCACACCGACGACCACTTCGACATCTCCGGCCGGTTCAACGTCCCGCGCAGCCCGCAGGGCCGCCCGGTGATCCTGCAGGCCGGAGATTCGGACGCCGGGCGCGAGTTCGCCGCCGCGACCGCCGACGCGATCTTCAGCCGGCACGGTACGCGGGAAGCCGGGCAGGCGTTCTACGCCGACGTGAAGGGCCGGCTGGCGAAGTACGGCCGCACACCCGACCAGCTGCTCGTGCTGCCCGCCGCGACGTTCGTCCTCGGCGACACCGACGCGGACGCGCAGGAGAAGGCCGGGGAGGTCCGGCGCCTGCAGGTCAGCGGCCAGACCGCGATCAAATTCGCCGAGCAGCTCTGGAACACCGACCTGTCCGGTTACGACCCGGACGGCCCGCTGCCCGACGTCGACCCGGTCGTCGGGGAGAACACGATCGCCCGGGGCCGGGCCAGCGTCCGGATGTTCCGCGACCCGATCGCGGTGGCGAACCAGTGGCGCGCGCTGGCCGCGGAGAAGAATCTCTCGCTGCGCGAGGTGGTCATCGAGGTGACCGGTCGGCAGAACTTCATCGGCTCGGCCGCGACGGTCGCCGAGCAGATCAACACGCTCGTGCAGGCGGACGCCAGCGACGGTTTCATCCTGGTCCCGCACCTGACGCCGGGCGGCCTGGACGAGTTCGCCGACACGGTCGTGCCGCTGCTGCAGGAGCGCGGCGTCTTCCGGACCGAGTACGAGGGCACGACGCTGAGAGACCATCTGGGCCTCGGACCGCTGCCGTGACGCTCGCCACCCGGGCCGGGTCGCCCGCCGGAGGCGCTCGTAGGCTCGTGCGGTGAGCCTCCTCTCCGACGCCGCACCGCACGTCTCGCCGCATCCGCTGGACAACCCCGCCTGGGCGTCGCTGACTGGGCCGCACCGGGCGTTCGCGCTGGTCCACGGCCGGGCCGCGCGGTACCAGCCGGACGTCTCGCCGTTCGGCGTGCTCGGCGACGACCCGGACGCGCAGGCGTGGGCGGACCTCGCGACGCTGATCGGGCCGGACACCGGCATCGCGCTCGCCGGGGTCGAGGCGACGCCGCCGGACGGTGCCGGCTTCACCGTCGAATGGGCGCTGCCCGGCGTCCAGATGATCGACGGAGGAGTGGACGCGGCGACCGAACCGGACGCGGTGCGGCTCACCGCTGCGGACGTGCCGGAGATGATGGACCTGGTCGCGCGCACGAAGCCCGGCCCGTTCGAGCCGCGGACCATCGAGCTCGGCACCTACCTGGGGATCCGGCGCCGAGGAGCCCTGATCGCGATGGCCGGCGAGCGGATGCACCCGCCGGGGCACACCGAGATCAGCGCGGTCTGCACGGACCCGGCCTACCGCGGGCACGGGCTGGCCGCGCGGCTGGTCCGGGCCGTCGTCGCGAACATCCGGGCCCGCGGCGAGGTGCCGTTCCTGCACGCCGCCGCGACCAACACCGGCGCGATCGCGCTCTACGAGAAGCTCGGCTTCGTCCTCCGCAAGCACACGAAGTTCAGCGCAGTCCGGACACCACCCGCCTGAGCCCCCCCGCTCCCAGCGAACGCGGTTTGCCGAGAAGTCGACGCCTGCACGGGCGCACGGACGTTGGCTTCTCGGCAAACGACGGGAACTCGTCAGGCGTCGACGGAGGTGGGGGTGGTGGCGGGGGTAGTGGCGGGCGCGGCGGCTGTTGTGCGACGGCGGCGGAGGTGGAGGTATTCGCCGGCGACGGCGACTACCAACAACACCGCTGTGCCGGCGCTGATCCACGCGCCGAGATCGGCGTACTTCGGCGCATACGCGAACTCGATCGTGTGCGTGCCCGCCGGCACGTGCACCGCCGCCAACCCGTGGTCGGCACGGACCAGGTCCGCGCTTCGGCCGTCGACCGTGACCCGCCACGTCGGCTGGATCGCGTCCGCCAGCACCAGGTACCCGGCGCCCTCGGCGTCGACGGTCAGCCGCATCTCGTCGAAGCCGTCGGTCTGCCAGCGGACCTCGGCCGGCCGGCCGTCGGTCGCACCACCGGCGGTGTCCAGCAGCACGGCGTCCGCCGCGAGCGAGCCGTCCGCCAGCAGGTTGAGCCGCTTCTCCGGGTCGGGCTCGACGATCGCGCTCGACGCCCACCGCGCCCGCGGCAGGGCGGTCGTGCGCTGGTAGATCACCGAGTCCTGGTCGTACACCAACTTCAGGCCGTCGTTGGTGCTGGCGACCGTGGAGACGGCCGGCGCGCCGGACCGCCCCGCGACCGCGAGCGACTCCCCGCCGCGCAGCGTGATCTCGGCAGTCAGCGTCGTGCCGCGCGACACGTCCTCGGCGGCGAGCGGAACGTAGAACGGCGTCCCGGCGCTGATGTTGCGGTCCAGCCGATCGGCGGCGGCGACCTCGCGCCCGCTCGCGTCGCGCAGCACGACCGAGAGGCGCATCTGGTAGGTCGCCCGGATCCCCGGCGTCGTCGGGGTCACGCCGATGCCGCGGATCGGTCCGGTCACCGGGACCTTCACGGTCACCGGCCGGTCGGCTGTGAGCGTGTAGGCCGAGCCGTCACCGGCGTCCTTGGTCTCCACGCCGTACGGCTTCTGGATCGGCGGGGTCACGAACTCCGCGATCGACAGCCGGTCGAGAATCGGGCTGGTCGGCGACGAGCCGTCGTTCAGCGGATCCGGCCAGAGGAACGTCGCCGGCTTCGGTGGCGCGCTGAACTGGTATCCGGGCAGCTTCTCCAGCAGTTCGGCGAACCGGGTCTCGACGAACGAGTGGCCCTGCAGGCCGCGCAGCCGGTGGAGGGCGTGGACGCCGCCGAGCACCGCGCCGTTGGAACCCCAGAACCGCTCGTGACCGAGGTTGGCCTCCAGGTACCGATGGACGTCGGAGACCGGGTAGAAGTCCTTCGGATCGGTGCGCGGGTAGTAGTTGTGCACCCAGAGCAGCCCTTGCCCGGCCACCAGCAGCGGGATCAGCGCAGCGGCGAGGAACCGGCCCCGTCGCCGCGGTGGCACGAACCACAGCCACGCCGCCGCGACCATCGCCAGCAGCACGAACGCGAGGCCGATCGCCAGCTCCCGGTTCAGCCAGCCGAGGTGCGGCCCGCCGCCGGGGAAACCCCACTCGGCGTCGTGGACCAGGGCGTAACGCCGCGCCATCAGGTACAGCACGACGCCGGCGGCCGCCACGCCGGTCCACACCGCGACGCCCCACAGCAGCCGACGCCGGTCCCGGCCCGGCGCGTGCTCGGCCGCCCGGTCGAGCAACGCTTGGAAGCCGACCGCCGCCAGCACCGCGATCAGGAATCCGATGATGCTGCGGGCACGCTCGACGGCGTTGTCGGAGAACAGGTACGGCAGCTTCTGCAGCAACGCCAGCGGCGGCCCACCGAGGTAGACGACGACGCCCCAGGCGCCGGTCGCCACCAGGAAGAACCACCAGGTTCCCCGAGGCAGCGCCGCCCGGCCGGACCGCGCCAGCGCCACCGCGGCGATCGCGAGCACCGCCACGCCGGCCCCGACGTACGAGACCTCCTCCAGGAAGATCCGGGCCTCGTACCAGTACGGGCCGTCGCCCGGGCGGACCGTGCCGAACACGTACGGCGCGATCGAGGTCAGCAGCACCTGGGTCGGGATGTGCTGGTCGGGCGTCTGGGCGCGGCCGCGCACCAGCGCCGTCGACATCGTCGACACCCAGGGCGCGAGCTGGATCGCGACCAGGAGGGCCCCGACGCCGACCCCCGCCAACGCGCGCAGCCAGGTCCCGACCATCCGGCGGCCCCAGCCGTCTTCGGCCAGCGACCGGACGACGACGTAACAGGCGCCGGTGGCGAGCGCGTAGCCGGTGACCGCTGGGAAGCCGCCGAGCAGCATCGCGGCGACGGTGAGCGCGACCAGCGCCGCGTCGCGGATCCGCCGGTTCTGGATCACGCACTCCAGCGCCCAGAACAGCGCTGGGACGAACGCCGCGACCCGGGTCTGCGGCCAGTTCAGCCAGACGATCATGAACGCGCTGGTGGCGAACGCGAGCCCGCCGAGCAGCGCCGCCGGTTTCCCCAGCCGCAACCGGCGGAGGAACAGGTAGCAGCCGCCGACCGCCACGATGATCTGCAACAGCAGCACGTAGGCGGGCGCGAGCCAGGCCGGGAGGAACCAGAACGGCACCGCCACCGGCGACGCCATCCCCGCGTTCGGGGTGCCGCCGAGCGTCCCGCCGCCCAGGACGTAGGGGTTCCAGGACGGCCACTCGCCGTCCCGGACGGCGTCGCCGAACAGCGCCGCGTTCGGGATCGCCGCGTCGACCGTGTCGCCGAGGTCGTACGTCTGCCGTTCGACGCCGAGCAGCTGACCGTCCATGTACGGGCTGACCCGGCCCAGCAGACCGGTCTCGGTGAGCGAGGTCTGCCCCCAGAGCGGCGAGCCGATGCCAGCCAGCGCGAACGCCGCGATCGCGAAGACGACGACGGAGACCAGCGGGTTGGGTCGCCGCCGCCATCTACGCCGGGGTTCGCGTGGTTCGCCGGAGGCTTCGGGACTCGGCGGTGCCAATTCCTGGGTCGCGCTCATCGGGCGGCGACGCTACCACCCCTGGTCACTGCGGCCTCGGGCACCACGGTGATGTTAAACAGGATCGGAGATACTCTTCATCTTCCGGTCGGCCCGAACCGCTCCGTACGGATCGACGCGGGGTCGTGCCCGGCGTCCACCAGGACGTTCGCGACCACCTCGACGAACGGCGTCGGGCCGCAGACGTAGACGCGCGGTTTGTCGTCCGGCGACCAGGTGGTGGCGGCGAGCAGCGCGGCGTCGACCCGCCCGGCCGGGACGGGCCAGTCCGGCGGCGTCCGGCGGGTGTACGCGTAGGTCACCTCGAACCCGAGCGACGGCAACTCCTCCCGGTAGATCGCCTCCTCGGGGCTCCGCACCGAGTAGAGGAGCCGGAACGGCTCGTCGCTCCCGACCTGGGCCCGGGTGCGGGCCATCGCCATCAGCGGCACGATTCCGGAGCCGCCGGCGATCAGCTGCACCGGTTGCTCGGATCCTGACGACTCGGTGGCCGGGCGCCAGACGAAGTAGCCGCCGACCGGGCCGCGCAGCTCCAACGGGTCACCGACCGAGAGCACACCGGCCAGGTACGGCGAAACCTCGCCGTCCTCGACCCGCTGCACGGTTATCTCGACGCGGCCCGCCGAGGGCGCCGACGCGATCGAGTACGACCGCTCGGTGGAGTAGCCGTCCGGCGCGGTCAGCCGCACGTCGAGGTGCTGGCCGGCCAGGTGCCCCGGCCACTCCGGGACGTCGAGCACCAGCGTGTCGGCGCTCGGTGTCTCGTGCCGGATCTCCGCGACCGTGGCGACCTGCCAGGACAGCCGACGAACCACCACTCAGTCCCCCTCGTAGCGCTGCTCGCGCCACGGGTCGCCGTAGTTGTGGTAGCCGTTCTCCTCCCAGAAGCCCGGCTCGTCCTCCAGCAGCAACTGGATGCCGCGCACCCACTTGGCGCTCTTCCAGAAGTAGAGGTGCGGCACGAGCAGGCGGGCCGGGCCGCCGTGCTCGGGTTCGAGCGGCTCGCCGTCGAAACCGAACGCGATCCAGGCCTTGCCGTCGAGCAGATCCTCGAGCGGGAGGTTCGTGGAGTAGCCGCCGTAGGAGTAGACCTTCGCATACTCGGCCTCGGTCTCGACGTTCTCGAAGAGCGTGTCCAGCGACACGCCCTCCCAGTCGGTGTCGAGCTTCGACCATTTGGTGACGCAGTGGATGTCGACGTGCGGCGTCTCGTGCGGCAGGGCCAGCAACGCCTCCCAGCCCCAGCCGTGCACCGCACCGGTCTCGGTGACGATCCCGAAGTTCCAGTCCGCCAGGTCGACCTGCGGTGTGGGGCCGTAGCTGAGGACGGGAAAGTCCTCGGTCAGGTACTGCCCCGGAGGCAGGTCGCGGTGTTCCCGCCTACGCCCGCCGAAACCCGGAGAAACAAAGCTCATCTGCGCGCCCTACTCTTCGCGCGAGCGCTCATCCGTGTCCCCTACTCTTCGCGCCAGCGCTCATCCGTGTCCCCTACTCTTCGCGCCAGCGCTCATCGACGCCGTCGCTTTTCCTTGATCCGCACCGAGATCTGGATCGGCGTGCCGACGAAGCCGAAGTCCTCGCGCAGCCGACGCTCGATGTACCGCGTGTAGGCCACGTCGACGGGGCCGGTGGTGAACAGCACGAACCGGGGCGGCTTGTTGCCGGCCTGGGTCGCGAACAGGATACGCGTCTGCTTGCCACCCCGGACCGGGTGCGGATGCGCGGCGACCAGCTCACCGAGCCAGGAGTTGAGCCGGCCGGTCGGGATGCGCTGCTCCCAGCCCTCCAGCGCGGTGCGCAGCGCCGGGGCGAGCTTGTCCACCGCCCGCCTGGTCCGCGCGGAGACGTTCACCCGCGGCGCCCAGCGCACCCGCTGCAGGTCCCGATCGATCTCGCGCTCCAGCAGCTCGCGGCGGTCCTCGTCGAGCAGGTCCCACTTGTTGAACGCGAGCACGAGCGCGCGGCCGGACTCGATCACGCTCGTGACGACGCGCTGGTCCTGCTCGCTCAGCGTCTCGCTGGCGTCGAGCAGGACGACCGCGACCTCGGCGGCCTCGATCGCCGCCGCCGTCCGCAGGCTCGCGTAGTACTCGGCGCCGCTGGCGAACGAGACCTTCTTCCGCAGGCCCGCGGTGTCGACGAAACGCCACACCTCGTCCCCGAGCTCCACCAGGCTGTCGACCGGGTCGACGGTGGTGCCCGCGACCGAGTCGACGACCGCGCGGTCCTCCTTGGACACGGCGTTGAGCAGGCTGGACTTGCCGACGTTGGGCCGGCCGACCAGCGCGACGCGGCGCGGACCGCCGGTACCGAAGCGGCCCTCGAGCGGCGCCTCCGGCAGCACGTCCAGCACCTTGTCGAGCAGGTCGCCGGACCCGCGGCCGTGCAGGGCCGAGACCGGCCACGGCTCGCCGAGGCCCAGTCGCCACAGCTCGGCGACGTCGGCCTCGCCTTTCGTGTCGTCCACCTTGTTCGCGGCCAGGACGACCGGCTTGCCGCCGCGCTGCAGGACACGGGCCACGGCCAGGTCGGTCTCGGTGATGCCGACCCGGGCGTCGACGACCAGCAGGACGGCGTCCGCGACGCTCATCGCGTACCGCGCCTGAGCGGCGATCGCGGCGGCGCGGCCCTGGGCGTCGGGTTCCCAGCCGCCGGTGTCGACGAGCGTGAAGCGACGGCCGTTCCAGACCGCGTCGTAGGCCACCCGGTCCCTGGTGACTCCCGGAACGTCCTGCACGACCGCCTCGCGGCGGCCGAGGATGCGGTTGACGAGCGTCGATTTGCCGACGTTGGGCCGGCCGACGACCGCCAGCACGGGCAGCGAACCAGGGGCCTCGTCGCCCTCGTCGCCGCCCTCGTCCCCTTCGAGCGCCGCCAGCTCGGCGTCCGAGATCTCGTACTCGTCAGCCAGCTGGGTCCAGTTGTCGCTCATCGCGCGGAAGCTCCATCAGTTCGATTCACGACGCGCGGCCCGGCGTCCGAGATCTCGGCCCTGCAGCCCAGGGCAAGCTGGGTCCAGTTGTCGCTCATCGCGCGGAAGCTCCATCAGTTCGATTCACGACGCGCGGCCCGGCGTCCGAGATCTCGGCCCTGCAGCCCAGGGCAAGCTGGGTCCAGTTGTCGCTCATCGCGCGGAAGCTCCATCAGTTCGATTCACGACGCGCGGCCCGGCGTCCGAGATCTCGGCCCTGCAGCCCAGGGCAAGCTGGGTCCAGTTGTCGCTCATCGCGCGGAAGCTCCATCAGTTCGATTCACGACGCGCGGCCCGGCGTCCGAGATCTCGGCCCTGCAGCCCAGGGCAAGCTGGGTCCAGTTGTCGCTCATCGCGCGGAAGCTCCATCAGTTCGATTCACGACGCGCGCCCCGGTGTCCGGGGTCGGCTGCGTCCAGGTCACGCTCATCGCGCGCGGGCTCCCGCGGTCCGGTCAGCCCTGGTCTTGCGGGTCTCCGCGACGACGTCGAGGACGGCGTCCACGACCTGGTCGAACGTCAGCGCGGACGTGTCGATCTCGACGACCCCGTCCGCGGCGACCAGGAAGTCGACCACGGTGGAGTCCCGAGCGTCCCGGGTCACGACCTGGGCGTGGGTGGCGGCGAGCGCCGCGGCGTCGTCGGTGCCGTGCAACTCGCGGGCGCGGCGCGCGATCCGCGCGCTCTCGTCGGCGGTGAGCAGCAGCCGTACCTCGGCCTCGGGCGCGACCACCGTGGTGATGTCGCGGCCCTCGGCGACCACGCCGGTGCCCTTCTCCTCGGCCAGGATGGCCTGCTGCCGGGCGATCAGGTCGGCCCGGACGTCGAGGTTCGTCGCCACTGCGCTGACCGACTCGGAGATCCGCGACTGCCGGATCGCTCCGGTGACGTCGACGCCGTCGACCGCGATGCCCGGCGCACCGGGGTCGGTCGCGATGTCGAGCACCAGCGCGCGGCAGAGCGCCGCGACCGCCGGCCGGTCGGTGAGGTCGACGCCGCGGTCGAGCGCGGCCCAGGTCACGGCGCGGTACATCGCACCGGTGTCGAGGTAGCGCAGACCGAGGTGGCGAGCGACGGCACGGCAGACGCTGGATTTACCCGACCCGGAGGGGCCGTCGACGGCGATGACGCCCCGGAATCCCGCCCCCGGCTGCGCCGCCTCGGGTGTGCTCAACGCCTGACCTCCTCGTAACGCCATGAATGAGCGGTGGCGTAGATCGGTACAGCCGTCGACGCCCCTCCTATCATGCCCGCTCGTCCACGTTCCCGGAGAATCGGTTCTCGCGGCAGGGAAAGGCTGGGGATTGCTGGAGATCACTGGAAGCAGCTACGGTGTGCGCGTGGTCGAGTCCGCCGAGGCGCTGGAGCGTCGCATCGACGAGCTGCGCGCGGACGTACGCCGCGCGGTGATGCGCGGCGACCGGATGGCCGCCCGGGCCCTGCGCGCCGAGCTGCGCTCCGCCGAGGCCGCCTGGGACGACGCTCTCTCCGCGCTGGAAGACGCCGCCCCACCCGCCGAACCGACCCCGATCCGGGTGCCGAGCCCGCTGCTGCCGCTCCGCGAACAGGTGCACCAGGCGCTGACGCTGCTCGGCGCACCGGCCGCGCCCCGCCTCGTCGTCGCCGTCCACCAGGCGTTCTCCGGCGCGCAGATCCCCTCGGCCCGCCTGACCAGCCTGCGCCGCGACGAGGAGCGCTCGTACCGGGCGGCTCCGCACGCCCGCCCCTACTACCTCTGCGCGGCGCTCACCGCCGACCTGCTCGCCCCCGCCCGCGGCCTGCTCGCGGTCTCCACCTGGCCGCTGCCCACCCGGATCGTCGGCCCGCTCAGCCCGCGGGTGGACTTCCTGACCGGTGCCGCGCGCCTCGCCGAGCAGTTGCAGCGGATGGCCGACCCCGGACCCGCCGCGACGCGTCTGCTCTGGCGGTTCGCGACCAGCATTCCCGGCGCAACGGCCCGGCCCGACGCGATGACGCCGGAGGCCGTCGCCGCGGCCGCGCTCGCCGAACTCGCGATCCACCAGGACGCCGACCGCGCTCACCGGGAGGCCAGCGCGGCGCGGGCCAGATCACAGCTCGACGACGCCCAGCAACTGTTCGGCAGCCGATTGCGCACGATCAGCGACACCGGCAGCTGATCTTCTGACCGTTCTCTCCCGCGCTTCCCCGCGAAGGATCGTCGTTTCCGTGAACACCTCCCCGCAGCACCCGACCGACCCGCGACTCGACCGGCTCCGCGGCGCCGCGGCTCCCCGGCGGCACAACGCCCGCACGATCGCGGCGCTGACCACGAACCCGGGCTGTGCCCGCCGGGCGGTGCTGGACACCGCGGGCGTCGACAAGGACGCGCTCGCCCGGCACGTCGGTTTCCCGGCGCCGTTCGGGCAGTCCCAGTTCGCGATCACCCGCGGCAACGCGTTCGAAGCGCAGCTCAAAGCCGACGGGTGCGCCGAACTGCTGCAGTTGCTCCGGGAGACGCTCGGCCTCGACCTCGCCGAGGCCGCCTACACCGACCTGGAGGACGTCGGCGGCGTCGACACGCAGGAGGTACGGCACCGGCACTCCGTGCAGAAGCTGACGCATGCCGCGGACGACTCCGGCACGCTCTTCGACCACCCGCTGCTGCGGCTGCCGGTCGCCGGTGAACACGTGTACCTGGAGCCGGACCTGGTCGCGTTCGCGCACGAGGGCGTCTTCCACGTCGTCGAGATCAAGTCGTTCGCGGTGATCGACGGGCAGGCCGACCCGGACAAGGTCGCGGCGGCGGCGATCCAGTCCGCGGTCTACGTGCTGGCGTTGCGGCGGCTGCTCGGCCGGGACGACGTGGTCTCGCCCGACGTCGTGCTGGTCTGCCCGGCCGACTTCTCCAATCGGCCGGTCGCCACGAAGGTCGACGTCCGCAAGCAGCTGATCATCCTGGAGCACCAGCTGCGCCGGCTCACCCGGGTCGAGGCGCTGCTCGACCTGCTGCCGCCCGGCCTCACCCTCGACCTGGAACCGGACGAGCGCGGTCACCCGACCCGGTCGACCGCCGAGCTGACCGCGGCGCTCGGCACGCTGGACGCCCGGTACGCGCCCGGCTGTCTCTCCAGCTGCGAGCTCGGGTTTTTCTGCCGGGACGAGGCGGGTGGCCGCACCGACGCGCTCGGGACCAGCGTCCGGGAACAGCTCGGGGGCGTCGAGACGGTCGCGGAGGCGCTGGCGATCGCGGACGGCACCTGGGACGTCCCGGACGAGCAGGCAGAGGCGGCCGCCCGGCTGCGGGCATCCGCCCCGGTCTACGCGGACGCGCTGACCGGCCGCGCTCCGGCTCCGACCGCCGTGCCCGCGCTCTCCGTCGTCCCCGCCCTCCCACCGGCGGCACCGCTGCCGGTCGTCGCACCGTGATCGGCGCCTACGCCAAGGCCAGAGCGGTCGACGCCGGCGTCGCGCAGCCGATCGCGACCGTGGCGCACCTGCACGTCTCCGACCGGCCGCTGGTCTTCGTGCCGCTGGCGCTGGCCGGCGAGGCCAACGCCCCGCTGGCCGCCCTCGTCGGCACGGCGCCCGACGCGCCGACGCTGCTCGTCGTCGCGCAGCCGCGCGACCGCGCGCTGCGGTTCGGGTTCGCCGCCGACCTGGCCCGCATCGTGCTCGACTACCTGGCGACGTTCCCGGTCGAACCGGCGCCGGACGAGGAGAGCGCGCCGAGCGCCGAGGACGGACCGCAACTGCTGGTCCCGAACCGCGCCGGGCTCGGGTTCGTCCAGCTGCTCGGCCGCTCGACCCGGTTCCGCCGCCCCGACGGCCCCTACCCGGTCGCGCCGTCGGTTCCGGTGCTCGGCCGGTGGCTGACCTGGTTCACCGAGCGCGCCGAGCAACCCGGGTCGTCCACCGCGCTCGCCGCCACCGAGGCGCTGGCGCTGCACTGGGCGACCGGGCAGAGCGCGTTCGAGGACAACAACCTGGCCGCGCTGCTCGGCTGGATCGAGCCGCCGCCCGGGCTGACCGGCGCGCAGGCGGCCCGGGAGGCCGAGGACCCGCTGCGCTGGCCACCGGCGGGGCCCGCGACCGACCCGCTCTTCGACAACGAGGTGCTCGGGCCCGCGATCCGCGCGTACAGCGACGCCGCGCCGGGCTCGGCCGCCCAGCGCCGCGCGGTCACCGTGCTCGAGCAGGTGCTGGGCTCCCAGCTCGAACCCACCTGGCGGCTGATGTGGCGGACGCTCGACCGGCTCGCCACGCTGCCCCCAGGTGCCTCGGTGGCCGGCCGGTGGGCGGACGACTGCACGGCGTACGCCCGCTACTCCCAGTACCTGGCCGACGACGGCCGGCCGCAGGCGCGACGTGACGGCGCGGTCGCCGCGGCCCGTCGGCTGGCCCAGCTGGAGCGGGCGCAGGCCACCTACGACGCGGCACGCTCGTTCGACGACCCGCTCGTGATGGCCGAGTACCGGGTGACCGGAGAGGCGTTCGCCGGCACGGTCGTCGCGGTGGACGCCACCCGGCGGGTGACCAACAGCAAGGGAAACCTGGTGACCCGGCCGCTGGTCACCGTGCACACCGACGACCCGGTGCACCTGGCGGTCGGCACGACGCTCGCCGCCCCGACCCGGCCGAAGCAGAGCGGCACCGTGCTCGACGTCGCAGGCGACCTGGTCACCGTCGAGCTCGACAAGGGCTTCGGCCGCGCGAAGACGCCACTGCCCGGCGTGCTTCCCGAGCCCGGCGAGGTGCTCACGTACAGCAGCGTGCTCGCGTCCGCGATCCGCGGACCCGCCCTGCCCGCCGCGGACGAGACACCGTGGACCCACGGCGGACCACCGCAGCCCTACGTGCCGACCGACGACGACGCCGGGGAGATCTGGGAGTGACGACGACGTTCGACGCCGCGGCGGCGGCCAACCAGGTGACCGCGGAGATCCTCGACGACCTGCTCTCCGGCGCACATCGTGGGGTGGTCGTCGACTCACCACCCGGGGCCGGGAAGTCGACGCTGGTGGTGCGCGCGGCGGTCGAGCTCGCGATCACCGGGCAGCCGCTGATGATCGTCGCGCAGACCAACGAGCAGGTGGACGACCTGATCGTCCGGCTCTCCGGCGAGCTCGCGACCCGGCGGCCGGACGCCCGCATCGGCCGGCTGTCCCGGGCCGGGTTCCTGCCCTCGCCGCGGCTGGCGCAGCTGCTGAACGTGACCGTCGGCAGCGCGCTCGGCGACCTCGGTGACCCGCTGGTGACGATCGCGACCGCGGCGAAGTGGGCGCACGTGAAAGACCGGGTGTGGCCGTGGGCGATCGTCGACGAGGCCTACCAGATGCGCTCGGACGCGCTGCTCACGCTCGCGGCCCGGTTCGAGCGCGCGCTCTTCGTCGGCGACCCCGGGCAGCTCGACCCGTTCTCCACCGTGGAGAACGACCGCTGGCGTGGCCTGAGCTGGGACCCGATGCAGAGCGCCGTGTCGGTGCTGCTCCGCAACAACCCGGACGTCCCGGTCCACCGGCTCCCGGTGTCCTGGCGGCTGCCGCGCACCGCCCAGGACGTCGTGGCCTCGGCGTTCTACCCGTTCACCGGGTTCCGCACCGGCACCGGCCCGGGCGAGCGGGAACTCGCGTTCAGCACGCCCCGGTTCGGACGCAACGCGCTGGACGGCGTGCTGGCGACCGCCGCCGAGACCGGCTGGGGGCTGCTCGAGCTGCCGGCCCGGCACACGCTCCGGACGGACGCCGAAGCCGTGCAGGCGGTGGCCGACGTGACCCGGCGGCTCCTGGAGCGCGGCGCCACCGCACGCAACGGCGACACCGTGGCGCCGGTCGGCCCGGACCGGATCGCGGTCGGCGCCGCGCACCGCGATCAGGTCGCGGCGATCCGCACCGCGCTGGGTGCGCTGCCGGTCGTCGTCGACACCGCGAACCGGCTGCAGGGCCGGGAGTACGACGTCACGGTGTTCCTGCACCCGCTCTCCGGGCGCCGGGACGCGACCGCGTTCCACCTGGAGGCGGGGCGGCTCTGCGTGCTGGCGTCCCGGCACCGGCAGGCGTGTCTCGTGGTGGCGCGGGCCGGGATCTCCGACCTGCTCGACGCCCACCCGTCCAGCGCCCCGGTGCACCTCGGGGAGCCGGTGAAGTTCCCCGACGGCTGGGCCGCGAACCAGACGATGATGGCCCACCTGGAGTCCCACCGCGTCCAGTACTAGGCGGGTCTCGACGCCTGAGTGTGGTGTGGGCGCTTGCCCACACCACACTCAGGCGTGTCTGGGCTTGTTATTGTGGCGCGCCCCCAAGGCGGACGAGGTTCCAGGAGAGCGGTGGTAACTCGACGGACGTGCGCCCGCTGTCGACGGCGGGCGTCGGCAGCGACCGTGGCACCACCCGGTCCGGGGCTTCCGCCGTGTTCACCGCGTCGGGATCGTCGTCCGCTAGCGCGACGTGCGACACCACCCGGTACCCCGGCCATCCCCGCAGATCCACGTCGAGCACCATCGGCGACGTCTGCGACCGGTTCACCGCGAACAGCGACACCCCGTCGTCGGGGGTGTGCACCGCGACCGCGTCCAGCAGCGGCACCTCCCCCAGCCACTTCGTCTCGTACGTCGGCGACGACGGCTCGACCCGCAGCACGGTGCCCCGCCCGTACTGCGACGTCAGCGCGAACGGGTGGTACGTCGTCTGCTTCCACGCCGGGCCGCCCGGCCGGGTCATGATCGGCGCGATCACGTTCACCAGCTGCGCCTGGCACCCGATCTTCACCCGGTCGGCGTGCTTGAGCAGGCTGATCAGCATGTTCCCTACGACGACCGCGTCGGTCACCGAGTAGACGTCCTCGATCAGCGGCGGCGCCTCCCGGATCGGCAGGTTCGCCTCGCCCTCGAACCGCTTGAGGTACCAGACGTTCCACTCGTCGAACGAGATGTTGATCCGCTTCTTGCGGCGCCCCACCGCCCGCACGTGGTCGGCGGTGGCGACCACCGCGTCGATGAACCGGTCCATGTCGACGCTGCACGCGAGGAAGCTGTCCCGGTCGTCGCCGCGCTGCTCGTAGTAGGCGTGCATGGAGACGTAGTCGACCTGGTCGTACGTCTCGCCGAGCACCGTGGCCTCCCACGAGCCGAACGTCGGCATCGACGAGTTCGAGCTACCGCACGCGACCAGCTCGATCGACGGATCGACCAGCCGCATCGCCTTCGCGGTCTCCGCGGCGAGGCGCCCGTACTCGTACGCCGTCTTGTGCCCGATCTGCCACGGCCCGTCCATCTCGTTGCCGAGACACCAGGTCCGGATCCGGTACGGCTCGGACGCGCCGTTCTTGCGCCGCAGGTCCGACCAGTACGTTCCGCCCGGCAGGTTGCAGTACTCGATCAGGTCGCGGGCGGCCTCGATCCCGCGGGTACCGAGGTTGACCGCCATCATCGTCTCGGAGCCGATGCCCGCGGCCCAGCGCTGGAACTCGTCGACGCCGACGCGGTTGGTCTCGATCGAGCGCCAGGCCAGGTCGAGCCGGGTGGGCCGGTCGGAGACCGGCCCGATCCCGTCCTCCCACCGGTACCCGGAGACGAAGTTCCCGCCCGGGTACCGGATGAGCGGCACGCCGAGATCCCGCGCCAGGTCCGCGACGTCCGTCCGGAACCCGTCGGGGGACGCCGACGGGTGGTCCGGCTCGTAGATGCCGGTGTAGACGCACCGCCCCATGTGCTCGACGAACGAGCCGTACAGCCGCGAGTCGACGTCGCCCACGGTGAACGAGGGATCGATGGTCAGCGTTGCTCGTAACACCAAGTCACCCCTTGATTCCGGTGCCGGCGATGCCCTCGACGATGTTCCGCTGGAACAGCAGGAACAGTGCGACCAGCGGGATCGCCCCCAAGACCGCCATCGCCATCGTGTCGGCGTAGCGGATACCGAACGCGCCCTGCACGGTCGCCAACCCCACCGGAATCGTCATCAGATCCGGGTTGGTCAGCACGAGCAGGGGCCAGAGCAGGTTGTTCCAGGCCATCACGAACGAGAAGATCGTGACCGCGGCGACCGCCGGCCGGGACAGCGGCAGCACGATCTGCCGGTAGATCCGGAAGAACCCGGCGCCGTCGACGCGGGCCGCCTCCTCCAGGTCGGCCGGGAGCCCGTCGAAGAACTGCTTGAAGATGAACACGGCGATCGCGGTCGGCGCCTGGGGCAGTGCCACCGCCCAGAACGTGTTGAGCAGGCTGACCGACTGGAACTCACGGAACTGCGGCACCATCAGGACCTGCGACGGGATCATGATCCCGGCCAGGATGAACCAGAACACCAGCGTCCGGAACCGGAACCGCAGCCGGGAGAGAGCGAACGCCGCGAGGCTCGCGGTCACAACGGTCAGCGCGGCGGTCAGCGCCGACGCGATGAACGTCGAGGCGTACCAGCTCAGCATGTCGGTGTCCCGGAGGGCGCGGCCGAACGCGGCGAGCGTCGGGTTCTCGATCCACCAGGTGGTGTTGACGGTCTCGGCGTTCGGCTTCAGTGCGGTGTCCACCGCCCACAGGATCGGCACCAGCCACAGCGCCGCGAACGCGATCAGCACGCCGATGCAGATCCGGTTGAACAGCATCATCCGACGGTCGACGGCCTCGACGGTGACCGCCGATCGGGCCGCCCGCGGCCTGGTCAGGGTTCCGGTGGCCCCCACCGTCTCGCTGGCCATGTCAGACCTCCTTCTGCTGCGAACGGACCAGCCGGAACCAGACCACCGAGACGGCCAGCACGACCACGAAGAACAACATCGAGACGGCGGACGCGTAGCCGACCCGGTAGTTCGTGAAGCTCTCGTCGTAGACGTATTGCAGGACCGATCGGGTGGAGAAGTTCGGTCCGCCGGCGGTCATGATGAACATCTGGTCGAACACCTTGAGCGACGCGATGACCTGCAGCACCGCCACCAGCGTCGTGGTGCGCCCCAGCAGCGGGATCGTGATGTGGCGGATCTGCTGCCACGGGGATGCGCCGTCCAGCACGGCCGCCTCGTACAGGTCCCGGGGGATCTCCTGCAGGCCGGCCAGGTAGAGCACGAAGTTGAAGCCGAGCGTCCACCAGACCGTGGTGAGCGCCAGCGCGGGCATCGCCCAGTTCTCGCTACCGAGCCAGTTCGGGGCCGTGACGCCGATCTTCGAGAGCGACGTGTCGAGCAGCCCGATGCCCGGCGCGAGGATCCACATCCAGATCAGCGCGACGACCGCGGACGGCAGGACGTAGGGCATGAAGAACGCCAGCCGGTAGAACCACCGGCCGCGGCTGACGCGGTTGGCCAGTAGGGCCAGCACGAGGGCCAGGACGACGAGCGGCGGCGTCGTGAGGATCGTGAACCAGACCGTGTGCCACAGCGACGACCAGAAGTCCGAGTTGGTCAGTGCTTCCGCGTAGTTCTCCAGACCGGCGAAGGTCGACAGGCCGGACTTCACCATGCTGGTGTTGAAGAAGCTCATCAGCAGGCCGTAGAGCGCAGGCCCGACGATGAACAGGACGTACAGGACGAGGAATGGAGCGAGGAAGGCAGCGGCGGAGCGCCCCTGCCCGGCGGCAGGACGCCCCTGCCGCACCGCGGGCGTGGTCATCGTCGACCTCCTGAGTCGGATCGGGCTCAGATCGGTGAGGCAGTGGCGGCGAGGTTCGTCAGCTTGGTGCGCATCTCGTCGAGCGCTTCCTGCGGCGTGGAGAGACCCGCCATCATCGCGCCGATCGCGGAGCCGGTGATCAGCTCGAAGTTCGACCCCGAGCCGGAGTACCAGCCGCCCGGGTCGTAGGCCGCGCTGTCGGCGGCCGTCGCGTACTGCGCCTGCGGCTGCAGCGTCCGGTACTCGGCGCTGTCCCGGAACGGCAACCAGGTCGGGATGTGCCCGCCCTCCGCCCAGGTCTTGCTCTGGTCGAGCAGGCTGCGGATGAACTTCAGCGACCGGTCGAGCCGGTCCGGCGTGAGCTTCGGACTCTTCGGGACGACGAGCGTGTGCGAGTCGGCCTGGCAGGCGTACGACCCCTCGTCGAACACGTGCGGGAACAGCGCCATCGAGAACGGCGTCTTCGCGTCCTGGAACGTCGTGATCTCCCACTCGCCCTGGAACAGGAACGCCGTCCGCCCGGAGGCGAAGTCGGCGATCGAACCCTGGTAGTCGGTGGCTTGGGGAACAGTCCGCTCTGCGTCAGCTGCCGGAGGAACGTGAGCGCCCGGAGCGCTTTCGCGTCGTCGATCACGACCTTCGTGCCCTCGTCGGCGAGCATCTCGCCACCGAGCTGCGCGTAGAGCGACTGGAACGCCCGCCACGCGGTGACGATCTCGGTGCCGAGCGCGATCGCCCCGGCGTAACCGCCGGTGACCTGCTTCGCCTTGCGCATGGCGTCCAGAAAGGCCGCCTCGCCTTTCAGCGGCTTGATCACACCGTTCGCGTCGAGCAGGCCGGCCTTCTTGCAGATGTCGGTGTTGTAGAACATCACGAACGGATGCGTGTCCATCGGGATCGCGTAGGCCTTGCCGTCCACCAGGCCGGCGGCCCAGGCCCGCTCGTTGAACTTGTCCGGCGTCAGGCCAGCGCGCTCCAGGGCGTCGGTCTCCAGCTCCTGCAGCAGGCCGCCCTCGATCATCGACTTCGCCCTGGTCAGGTGCGCGACCGCGACGTCCGGCGGCTTGTCGCCGACGGTCGCCAGCGACAGCTTCGTGTAGTACGGATTGCCCCAGTTGAACGTGGTCGCGCTCAAGCTGACGCCCGGGTTCTGCTTCCGGTAGACATCCAGCATCGACTGCATGCGGAGGCCGTCGCCGCCGCCGAACAGGTCCCAGAACTGCAGCGTGTTCGCCGGTTCGCCGGCGGTGGTCAGGCCGGAGAGCACCGAGGAGCAGCCGCTCAGCGCGGCCACCGCCCCGGTGCCCACCGCACCGCGGAGTAACGATCGTCGGGAGAAAACTGGCGGAGAGGTCATCGCTGTCCTTTCCGGAGGGGGACCGGCCGCGGGGTGTCGGCCGGGAGCGCGCCGACGGAAGCGGCGCGGGTCGGGGCGGCGGGCGCTCCGCCGGAATCCGGCGGCGAGGTCAGCCGGACGAGAGCGAGCGCGGCGGGTCCGCGGCGGACGGTGGTGGCGCGGTCGAGTCGCGGACGACCAGCGCGACCGGGAGCAGGTCGCGCCGGGGAATCGTCTCGCCGCGGATCCGGGCGAGCAGGAGGTCGGCCGCGCGCGCACCGGTCTGCTCGAACGGCACCCGCACCGTGGTCAGCGGCGGCGCGGCGAACTCGGCGAGCGGGGCGTCGTCGCAGCCCACCACCGAGCAGGCCGCCGGAACCGGTACACCCCGGGCGCGCAGCGCGGCGAGCACGCCGAACGCCATCGTGTCGTTGTGCGCGAAGATCGCGGTGATGCCGGGGTCGGCGTCGAGCAGGCGATGCGTCGCCGCGGCCGCGCTCCTGGCGTCCCACTCGGTCGCGAACACCCGGCGCTCGGGAAGGGCGATACCGGCGGCGTCCAGCGCCGCGCGGAAGCCGCCGAGGCGGCTGACCACCACCCGGCGCCCGGTGGGGCCGGTGACCGTGCCGATCGCCCGGTGCCCGAGGCCGACCAGGTGCTCGGCGGCGAGCACGCCGGTCTCCCGGTGGTCGGACCCGACCGCGGGGACACCTCCGCCGGCGATGTGGTTGAGGGTGACGGCCGGGAGCGGTCCGCGCAGGTAGTCGCCGATGACGGCGTCTTCCTCGACGCTCGGCGCGACGACGAGCACCCCGTTGACGCGGTACTCCTGGAGCCTGCGGAGCGGGGCGTCGCTCTCCGGAGCCGTCGTGGCCACCAGCGCCGCGTGTCCCTGCCGTTCGATCGCGCGCTGCGCGGCCACCACGAACCGGGAAAGCGCGACGTCGGAGAAGTCGTCGGCGAGGATGCCGACGGTCAGCGAGTCCCGCCGGACCAGGCCGCGGGCGAGCGCGTTCGGTACGTACCCGAGCTCGCGGGCTGCACGTTCGATGCGCTCCCGGGTAGCCGGGGAGACGACCCCGGACCGTCCGTTGAGCACCTTGCTCGCCGTCTGGAAGCTGACCCCGGCGCGCTCGGCGACGTCCTTGAGCGAGACGTACACGGGTCCCCCCAGTTCCGCCATGTGATCGCTAACAAATGCACTTCATCCATTAGGCGAACGTTCGCGTAAGGCAGAATGAGCCCCTCAGAGGGTGGTGTCAAGATCGAGTGGCCGCACCGATGTGCACGTTCACGGCGGCTCAATCAACGCCAATCGCCGATCAACGACATGGCTGCCCAGTGATACGGGTGGGCGAGGTACGGCTCCGCAGCGTCGTGCAAGAGCTCGAGCTGCGCTCGCCGGAGCGCCTGCCATCGGGCCGGGTGGTCGGAGCCGTCCAGCCAATGGCGATAGAAGGCCGAGGTCAGTCGGCTCGAGGAGCGCTGATCCACGTTCCAAAGCCCGGCGAGCACCGCACCCGCACCGGCCTGGAGAAAGGACCTGGTCAATCCGTCGAACTCGTCCCCGTTGTTGCGCTCGCCGACGACGCCACTGGAGCACGCGCGCAGCGTCACGATCGAGGCTCGCAGCGTCAACGCGACGACGTCCTCACCGGTGACCAAGAACCGGTGTCGCCTGCGGACGCCCATGTCGCGCGGCGCCCGTGGCGGCCGCCGTTCGCCGTCGGCCAGCAGAAGCCCGGACCTCAGGGGGTCATCCCCATCGAAGAAGCCGTGACAGGTCAGGTGAACGACGTCGGCGTTCGGGAGCGCATGAAGGACGGAGCCCGGCGTCGCGTGTTCCGGACCGTTGTGGACGGACAAGGCCCGGATGCCGCCCAGCGAGACCTCGTCGTGCTCGAAGAATTCCGGGTGGGCATCGCCCTCCGCAGCGACGCCGGCGACCACCGCGGCCACGTCCGCCGGGCGAGCGCCGGTCCGGCGCCGTAGCGTCGTCAGACTTGGTGTATGTACGACGCCGAAACGCTCGATCAGATACCGACCGTCCTCACCACGGAGCGCCGCGAACGGCAGCAGGTGCAGCGGCCCGTGAGGAGCGACGCAGAGCAGGTCGACGTCTCCGACCGGCTCCAGCAACCGTCCGAGGTCGGCGCTGGCCCGGTCAAGCGCCGACAGGTCCCTGCGCCACGGCCGGTCACGACGGATCGGCGGGTAGGGCGGCCAGGCGTCGGGCGCGCCATTGAACTGTCGGCGCAGTACGGCTGCGACGTCGACCCAGACGCTCCGGCCGACGTCGATCCGTCGCACCGCGAGCGGTTCGCCCGGCTGGAGTGTGAAGCACGTCGTCGAGTCGCGGTCGCAGAAGAACGATGCGAGCGCGACCCGGTGGGGCTCCGCGGCGAGCAACTCCCCCAGCTCCGCGAGGCTGACAGGTTCGCCGGTGCGGATCCGCGCATAGTCCGGTGCGAACTCACGCATGCGACTCCAGCACTCGCGCAGAGCCACCTCGATCCGGCCGAGCCGTTCGCGCGCCGAAACGCCTGGCAGGTGCTCGGCCAACGCGTTCCGCGCGAGCCCGAGCAACTCCGCCTCCTCCGCGGCGAGCTCGTCCGGCACCGACTGCGGTGGATCCATCGTGGCGCGGCCGAGTCGCGCCGCGAACGTCCGCGCCTTCGCCGCTTCGTGCACAGCGAACGCGCGCTCCTCCGGTCGCGCGTGCCCGAGGGACTCCGCATCTTCGGTGACCAGCAGCCGGACCAGGACCGCGTACGCGTCGATCGCGCGCGAAATCTGGTCCGACTTGCGGGTGGGGTCCCCGGTGGCGACGATGCTCCGTTCGATATCGTCCACCAGCTCGGCGAGCATCCGGTACGCCTCCACGCGGCGCTCCGGCACGTCGGCGAGAGCGCGGCCGTACTCGAGCCGCGCATCGGCCAGGTGCTGGGACTGAGGGCTCCGGGCCTGGATGTCGTTGACCGCGGTCCGGAGCATCTCCAGCGCCAGCTCGGTCATCCCGTCGCGCTGGAGCCGGTCGGCGGCGGTCGTCCCGAACAGCGCGATGGTCTCGGCCGTGGCCGCGGCGGAAAGCTGCGGTGCTAGCTCGATCATCCTGGTGACGCCACCATCGGCCCACCAGCCGTCGTCCTGCATCAGGCGCGTCAGAGCCGCGGTGACGAACGTGAACTCGCCGATCTCCTCCGCGGATTCCAGCGCCCTGTTGTACGCGGTGATTGCTCCCGCGCGGTGCCCCAACGCGGACATCGCATCCCCGAGGCCGATGAGCGCGATGGGCACGCCTGTGTTCGGGAACCCGACCCGGCCCGCGTGAAAGACTGCGGCGACGTGGGCACGGTGCGACTCCTCCGCTCGATCAGCGCCGTAGAACGCACCGAGGTTGTTGTATGCGGCGGCAAGCATCCGCGGATCCCCGTGCCGTAGCGCGCGGTCGACCACGGCCTCGTACAGTTGCTCGGCCGATCGCCGGTCATAGCGCGCCCGGGCTGCGGTGGCCCGGTACGTCTGCGCCTGGAAATGCATGTCGGCCAGGTTCGAGCGCTCGGCGGGCACGAGGATGGCCTCGGCGTCGGCCTCTCCGAGGTCCCAGTCGCCCCGATCGGAGTGAATGCTCAGGCGCAGCATCCGCAACCTGCACTCGTGCTGGTCGAGTTGGGCTTGAGGCGGCGTGGCTAGCCCCGAGCGGCGGGCGACCTCGAGCACCCCCTGCAAGCGTCCGACGATCGCCAAGCTCTGCTCGATCAGGGGCAACGCGTCGTCGAGGCGCCCGAGCTCACGGTAGACCGAGGCGAGTCGCAACCGCAGATCCGTGCCCAGCAGGTCCGACTCGCCGGACTCGTCCGCCGGGTCTTCCGATGCCATCGCTGCTTCGAGTACGGACGCGGCGACCTCGGGCCGTCCGCTCCGCGCCAGGTATGTACCGTATGCACAGGTCAGAGCTATCGTGCGCGAGCGGGACCCCAGGGCTCGCGCGAGCGCGACCGCCCGACGTGAGTAATGGGCCGCGGTCCGGTAGTCGCCTTCGTCGGCACGCCGGTCCGCGAGTTCGATCGAGGCCTCGACCCGCAACTCCGGTCGACCGGACGCCAGCGCCACCAGGTACCTCAATACGAGGTCACGCTCGTCGGGCGGGGACTCGGCCAGCGCGCTCAGCCGCTGGTAGACGGCCTCGGTGAGCTCGGGGCGGAGGTCACTCAGAACGCGATAGGCGTCGAGCGGTGTGGTGGCGCGCTTCGCTCGCTCGATCGCCGCGGCCACGGACGGCGGGAACTCACTTTTGAGCGCTGCGCCCTTCGTTGCCAGCGCCCGATCCGCGAGGTCGGCGACGAAGGCCAGCAGACGTCCGCGCGCTGACCGACCCTCGGCGGTCGCCGCGGCGATCATCGCGTCGAACGCCGCACGCAGCGGGTAACGCCGGAGCGACCGCTGCCGGACGTCCTCAGCGATCCGAACGGAGCTGTCCAATCCGATGAGGCGCAGGGCATGGTTCTGGTAAAGGACCTCTTCGGCGAGTTCCCTCATCAGGCCCTCCACTCAGCGATGAGGTCGTCCGCGTCTGCTCGGTCCTGGTCGGTCGTCGCGTATCGGCGGGCGAGTTCGGCGTGGTGCAGCGCGTCGGATGGTTGATCGGTATAGCGGTATACGTGAGCCAGGTTGTAGTGGCTGATGTGGGTCTCGTCGGCCACCGATTCGAGGAGCCGAACCTGCTCTCGCGCCGCGTCGCGCTCGCCGGCATCCCAGAGCGCGTAGATGTAGAAGACGCGGAGCGGGCGAACCAGCGGACTCAGCTCCACCGCGACCCGGAAATCGTGCAGCGCGGCGGCGGCCTCGGAGGTATCCGAGGAACCGGCGATCGACATCAGGAATCGCCACACACCCATCGAGCGATCGGAGAGCGACGCCGGGTCGGAGAGCGGCGCGCGAGCGAGGTGGGCTAGGACGGCCGACGACGGATCGACGCGTTCCAGGCGGCGCAGAGCCTCGTCCAGCTCGGCGGCGCATCCGAGCACTCTCAACAGTTCCGCGTAGTACTCGAGCAGCGGCGCGGCATCGGGGTGCTCGCGGAGTCCGTCGACGCACTCGGCGAGTGCCGATCGGAGACGAGAGCCGAGTTCGTCGGTCGCTCCGACGCGGAGCGTCAGATCGGTGAGTCGGAGGTAGTCCTCCACCCCCAGGGACCAGAGACGACGTTGTTCGATCAGGTCCGCCCACTGCAGTTCGTGCAGGCGCCGATCAGTGTTCTCGGCTACTCGACGCTCTGCCGCCGCAGCCAAGCGCTCCTGCGCTGCCTCCCGTAGGGAGGGCTTGGTGGTGACCGCGGCGGCTCGCCGGAGGAGCAGATCAGCGTACCCGTCGAGGTCCTCGCGTCGCGCCAGGGAGCTCGCGAGGAACAGCGATTCGACGAGGGAGGACGTCTCCTCCTCGTCGAGTGCGGAGGCCGCCATGGCGTCCGCCCAGAGCGTCCGGAGGTACTCGAGTGCTGGTCCTGGATACCCGTTGTCGGCGAGAACCGCAGCGAAGTGACTCCATGCGTCGATCGTGCCCTCTGCTCGCACTTCCTCTTCCAGCCGCTGGAGCTGCTCCTCGACGCTCCCAGGGCCGTCGGTGCTCACGCCCGCTCCTAGGCCGGCGGAGGTGGGCCAGGTGGTGCGCCAAGGAGTTCACTGACGGTCGAGGCCACTGTCTGCAGGAGGCGGGGGCTGGCCGCCGCCTTGCGCGCCTCGAACTCGAACTCCGTCTTGCCGTCGACCCGCGTGATCCGGATGTGCACCTTGGTCTGGAGCCATCCGATGAGCGCGCCCAGGACCACCGCACCGGCCACCGCCAGTTCCAGCGACATCTGGTCGTCACCCGGGGGGTGGCTGAGTACGTCGTCGGCCACTCGCGCGGTGTCCGGGTCCTCCGTGGACAAACGCAGCAGCCGCCGCGCCGCCATCATGGCCGCCGCATCGTCGGGCAACACCTCTGCCGGGTCGATTTCGCGGGCTCCGGCCGCGGTCAAGAGCGCCGCGATGGCGAGCCGGGCCTCGTTCTCCGACTGGGCCCCTAGGTCCCCGCCGTCCGCGGTCAGTTCCGTGGTCAAGTCCTGGAGCGCGAGAAGCACAGCGCGATCCGGGAGTGAATCAGGTGCGGTTGACGTCATCGCCGTCCCCTCCCTACGGTACGCACGCTCGATGTCACGCCATGATGACCGCTTCCGTCGTCGTCCGGCCATCCCGCTGTCGCCTATCCGCAAGTCCTGTCGGACGGCGCGGTGTCGCGGGTGACCGGCGACGACGGAAGCGGCAGACTGACAGCCATGGCGGGGAAGCGCAGCGCAGGGCTACTGCTGTTCCGGACGGTCGACGACCGGCTGGAGGTGCTACTCGGCCACATGGGCGGGCCGTTCTGGGCCAGGAAGGACGCGGGTGCCTGGTCCGTGCCGAAGGGCGAGTACACCGCGGACGAGACGCCGGAGGCAGCGGCGCGCCGGGAGTTCGCCGAGGAGCTGGGTCTGCCGGCCCCGGACGGCCCGCTGCTGCCGCTCGGTGAGGTGAAGCAGTCCGGCGGCAAGACCGTGACCGTCTGGGCGGTGGCGGGCGACCTCTCCCCCGACGACGTCGTCCCGGGGACGTTTCCGCTGGAGTGGCCGCCGAAGTCCGGCCGGATCCAGGAGTTCCCAGAGGTCGACCGGGTCGAGTGGTTCGAGGTGAGCACCGCCCGCGAGAAGATGGTCGCCGCTCAGCGAACCTTCCTCGACCGCCTCGCCGAGGCGCTACCTCCCGGAGCCGGATGACCGACGGCGAGGTCGGTCGGCGGAGCAGCGGACCGGCGTCGGCGCCGTGCCCGGCTCGTGCGGCGCGCGAACCGGCCATCTCGCGCAGGACGGCCGGTTCCGGCCATTCATCGAACGTTCGCACGGCGACCATTCGCTGCCCCTAGGGTCTGCCCGGATTCGTCCGAACCAGACCGGAGGTTCGCTGATGTCCCGACACCCCCTACTCCTGAGTGCCGCCGGCGTTGCCGTCGCACTCCTCGCCGCCGCTGCGCCGGCGAACGGCGCGACCCCGCCGCGGGCCGCCGTCACCGCGACCGTGGAGACCCCGGCGGTCTTCGACGACGAGGCGGGCGGCAACGCCGACGCCGACGATCCGGCGATCTGGGTCGACCCCCGCCGCCCCGGCCGCAGCCTGGTGATCGGCACGCTCAAGGAGGGTGGCCTCGCGGTCTACGACCTGGCCGGCCGGGAGCTGCAGCGGATCGCCCCGCCTCCGCCGCCCGCGGCCGACGACGCCCCCGGCCGCTTCAACAACGTCGACGTCGCGTACGGCGTCCGCCTCGGCCGTACCACCGCGGACCTCGCGGTCGTCTCCGACCGGGGCCGCGACCAGCTGCGGATCTACCGGATCGACGGAGTCGGGGCGGCCCGTCCGCTGGTGGACGTCACCGCGCCGGACGTCCCGTTCGCGTTCAACGCCGAGCAGGCGGCGGTGAACGACCAGTCGACCGCGTACGGGCTCACGACGACCGTCGAGCGCGGCACCGCCTGGGTCGTGGCCAGCCGCCGGTCGGCTACCCAGCTCGGTCTCTTCCGCCTCGTGAACACCGCACGGGGCGTCAGCTACCAGCGGGCCGACACGCTGTCGCTCCCGGGCTCCTTCCGGCTGCCGAACGGCACGACGTGGACGCCGTGCGACGAGCCAGGCGTCGGCCCGCAGGTCGAGGGTGTCGTCGTCGACCCAGTCACCGGCGTGCTCTACGCCGCGCAGGAAGACGTCGCGCTCTGGCGGATCGACCTGCGGAACCACCGCTTCGGCCCGGCCCGGATCGTGGAGAAGGTGAAGGAGTTCGGCGTCCCGGGCACCTACGACGCGGCGTCCGACGAGTGCGTGTACGGCGCGAACCCCGGGTACGGCGGCACCCGGATCACCGCCGACGTCGAGGGCCTGGCGGTCTACGCCGACCGGTACCTGCTGGTGTCCAGCCAGGGCGACTCGGGCTTCCTCGTCTACGACCGGAAGACGCTCGTGTACCTGGGGCGGTACGACGTCGTCGACGGCGCGGCCACGGACGGCGTCCAGCACTCCGACGGTACGGCGGTGGTGCACACGCCGCTCTCCGCCGCGTTCCCGGCCGGGTTGCTCGTCGTCCACGACGGCGAGAACACGCCGGAGACCGAGGGGCGGGAGAACACCAACTTCAAGTTCCTGGACTGGCGGGCGGTGGCGAAGCCACTCCGCCTCGCGGTCACCCCGTCCGCACCGGGTCCGCGCTGACCTCCGCGGGCACGGCGCGCGACCGGCGCCGGGTGTACCAGGCGTGTGCGAGGCCGAGCGCCCCGACCAGCGCGACCAGCCCGACCGAGAGCAGGAACGCCGGTGAGCCGGGCTGGTCGGCCGACGCGCCGACGAGCACGTAGGCGGTGGTACTCGGCGCGACGCCGAACGCGGTGCCGAGGACGAACGGCAGCACCCGCACCGACGTCGCCCCGAACAGGTAGTTGAGCAGGCCGAACGGGAAGACCGGCAGGATCCGGGCGTACACCACCGCCCGGGTCCCGTCCCGGTCGAGCCAGGCCTGCAGCCGGGCCAGCCGGGCGTCCGGGGCGACGCGTGCGGTCCGGCCCGCCAAGTAGGGGCGGCCCAGCCAGCGGCCGAGCGAGAACGACACGGTCGCGCCGAGGGCGATGCCGCAGAGTGCGGTGGCCACCGCGACGCCCGGCGGCAACAACAGCCCGGCGAGGACCGCCGGTACGCCGCGCGGCACCATAAGCAGACACGTCACGACCGCGACGGCGCCCACCCCGATCGGCGTCCACGCCCCGGCGCCCGCGACGAACGACCGCAGGTCGGCGGGGGCCGGTACGCCGCCGGTGAGCAGCACGACGACCAGGACGACGAGCAGCAGGCCGAGAGCCAGCGCACGCACCAGGGGCGAGCTCACTGGGGCAGGTCCCGCCGCAGGGCGGCGGCGCCTCGCAGGTAGACGTGGTGCAGGCCGGAGCGCGGCGTCTCGGTCTCCACGTGCGCGAGCAGCCGGAGCACGCGGGGCATCGACCCGGGCACGCCGATCTCGGTCGTGCAGAGCAGCGGCACGTCGGTGAAGCCGAGCAGGCGCGCGGCGTACGCCGGGAACTCCGCGTCCAGGTCGGGCGTCGCGGTGAAGATGACGCTGATCAGGTCGTCCGGGGTGACCACGTTACGGTGCAGCACCGCCTTGATCAGCTCGGTCGTTCCCTCCAGGATCGCGTCCCGCGAGTTCTCGTCGACCTGAATCGCTCCGCGCAGTGCCCTGACCGCCACCCGTCGTCCCCTTCCGAACACCTCGCCCCGAGCCTAATGGCGCCCCGCGAGCGCCTAGAGCCCGACCTCCGAGTGGAGCTGTCCGATCTCGGCGTGGTTGAGGTGCCGGGTCTTGCCGGGCTTCAGGCTGGCCAGCTGCACCGGGCCGATCGCGGTCCGGACCAGCCGGCTCACCGGGTGCCCGACCTCCTCGAGCAGCCGCCGGACGACGTGCTTGCGACCCTCGTGGATGACGACCTCGACGAGCAGCTTGCCGGGCAGGTTGTCCACGACCCGGAACCGGTCGACCTTCACCGGCCCGTCCTCCAGCTCGACGCCCTCCAGCAGCCGCTTGCGGACGTCGTTGTTCATCGGTCCGGGCACCTCGGCGAGGTACGTCTTGAGCACGCCGTAGGACGGGTGGGTCAGCCGATGCGAGAGCGCGCCGTCGTTGGTGAGCAGCAGCAGGCCCTCGGACTCGGCGTCCAGCCGGCCGACGTGGAACACCCGGGTGTCCCGGTCGGCGACGTAATCGCCGACCGTCGGGCGGCCCTTGTCGTCGGTCATCGCGGACAGCACGCCCTTGGGCTTGTTGAACGCCAGGTAGACCATGCGGTCGTCGACGATCACCCGCTGCCCGTCCACGTGGATGACGGCGGTCAGCGGGTCGACCCGCTTGCCCTGCACCCGGACGACGTCGCCGTCGACGCTGACCCGGCCCTGCTCGATCAGCTCCTCGCAGGCGCGGCGCGACCCGACGCCGGCGGCCGCGAGCACCTTCTGCAGGCGCTCGCCTTCCTTCGGCTCGTCGAGCTTCGCGGCCCAGTTCGGGTCGCCCTCTTCCTCTTCCCAGACGTCTTGGTAGGGACGCTCGGGCGTCGCGGCCTTGCCCCGGCCGACGGTGCGGGACGCGCGCCGCGGGGCGGGCTGTCCGTCCCGGCCGAGCGGCTCGCTGCGCCGCGCGTCGGTGCCCCGGGAGGTGTCGCTCTCGCCGCGCCGGGGCGCTCCCCCGCGACCGCCCCCGCCCGTGAGCGGGGCGCCGCCACCGCCCGTACGCGGGGTGCCACCGCCGCCGGTACGCGAGGCGCCACCGCCCGTGCGAGGCGCGCCACTACCGGTACGAGGGGCGCCGCCACCGGTGCGGGGCGCGCCACCGCGGCCGCCGTCGCGGCCGCCGCCGTCACCGCCCCGCCGAGGGTTCTCGCCGCTCGCGCGGCGCGGAGCATCCCCACTCGCCCGGCGCGGAGCATCCCCACTCGCCCGGCCCGGAGCGTCACCGCGGCGGGGGGCGTCACCGCGTCCCGGCGCGTCACCGCGGCGGGGGGCGCCGCCACCCGTGCGCGGGGGACCGTCACCCCGGCGCGGGCTGGGGTTACGACGCGGCGATGACATCATCCAGGGCATCCATTCCAGGGAGGAGCGGCGCGAGCGCCGGCAATTCGTCCAGTGAGTTCAAGCCGAGCTTCTCGAGGAAGAGCACCGTCGTCCGGAACTGGTATCCACCGGTCTCCGGGTCCGTGCCGCATTCCTCGATCAACCCGCGGGAGAGCAGGGTGCGGATCACCCCGTCGACCGAGACGCCGCGGATCGCCGCCACCGCCGACCGGGTCACCGGCTGCTTATAGGCGATCACCGCGAGCGTCTCCAGCGCGGCCTGGGTGAGCCGGGCCTGCTGGCCCTCCAGGACGAACCGTTCCACGTACGGTGCGTATTCCGACCGCGTGTAAACCCGCCAGCCGCCGGCGAGCTGACGCAGCTCGAAACCACGGCCCGCCGCGGTGTAGTCGTCGGCCAGACCACGAAGCGCGCGGGTGACCGCGTCGACCGGGCAGCCCAGCGTCTGCGCGAGCAGCCCCACCGGGACCGGCTCGTCGACGACCATCAGGATCGCCTCCAGCGCCGGCTCGATCCGGTCGGACTGCGCGCCCTCCGGAGGAGCGAACAGCGCGCCGTCCCCCTCGGCCGCCGACGGCGCCACGTCGGCCACTGACGGCGCCACGTCGGCCACCGCGGTCCCGTGCGCCGCGGCGGGCGCACCGTCGACCGCCGCCGAGCCGCGCTCCGCCGGAGCGTCGGCCGGTGTTTCCTCGTTCACCCGCGTTCCTTCGTTTCGATCGATGGGGCCGAGCGACTGGCCGGCACCGCCGGCGGCGGACCCACCGGCTCCGGCCCGGTCGGCTCTGCATCGGCCGCGTCGGACGGCACCGCACCCACCGCCGATGGAGCCGGCGGGGTGTCGGCGTCGCTGCCGTACTCGTCGATCTCGACGACGACGCGGTCGCTACCCCCGACCCAGCGTACGTGGAGTTCACCCAGTGGCTCGATCTGGTCGAAGAGCAGGACGCCCTCCCGGTACAGCTCCAGCAGCGCCAGGAACCGCGCGACGATCTCCAGCGTGTTCGCGCAGTCCGTGCAGAGCGCCCGGAACGACGCCTGCCCCAGCCGCGCCAGCCGCTCCCGCAGGATCGCCGCGTGTTCGCGCACCGAGACCTTCGGCGCGTGGATGTGGTCGATCGAGACCGTCGGCACCGGCTTGGGTGTCATCGCCTTGACCGCGAGCCGCGCGAACTGCTCGGGACCGAGCCCGAGCAGCACCTCGGGCATCGCCGCCGCGAACCGTGCCTCGAGTTGCACCGCCCGGGGCCAGCGTGTCGCGCCGTCCCGCTCCCGCTCGGCCAGGAAGCTCGCGACCTGCTTGAACGCCCGGTACTGGAGCAGCCGCGCGAACAGCAGGTCGCGGGCCTCCAGCAGCGCCAGGTCCTCCTCGTCCTCGACCTCGGCGGCCGGCAACAGCCGCGCGGCCTTGAGGTCGAGGAGGGTCGCGGCGATCAGCAGGAACTCGCTGACCTGCCCGAGGTCCCAGTCGTCGCCCATCGATCGGATGTGCGCGATGAAGTCGTCGGTGACCTGGCTGAGCGCCACCTCGGTGACGTCCAGCTTGTGTTTGCTGATCAGCTGCAGCAGCAGGTCGAACGGACCCTCGAAGTTCTCCAGCCGGATGTGGAACTTCTCGCCGTACCCGGATCCCCGCGGGGGCCCGTCCTCGGCCGCCGGAATCTCCGCCGCCGGGGTCTCCGCCGCCGCGACGACGCCCACGCCAACGGCGCTGTCGGGACCGGTCTCGCTCACCGCACGACCGTACCGTGCCGAAGCCCGAACACCCTGGTCACCGGCCCCGACGTGCGCGCAGCGTCACGACCAGATCAGCAGGAACGGCCAGCTGACGAGGTCGAGCAGGAACAGGAACAGCGGCAGCCCGCGGAACAGCGGCAGCAGCATGCCGGCCAGCAGGATCGCGATCCCGACGTTCTGCTCCTCCAGCCAGTACCGGGCCTTCTGGAACCCGGTACCGGGACGTTTCACCGCGTGCCGCAGCAGCCCCCATCCGTCCAGCGGAGGCAGCGGCACCAGGTCCAGCAGACCGAAACACAGCAGGCCGACCGCGAGCGACAGCAGGAAGATCTCCACGGTGGTGCCGCCCAACACGTCGCCCCGCAGGACGTTGGAGACGTCCAGGGCGTCCAGGGCCACCGGCCCGGTCACGAGTCGGAACGCGAGGAACGCCGCCTGCGCGGCGACCAGCACGGCGATCGGACCGGCCAGCAGCACTCGCAGCGGCGGCGGCGCCATGCCGGAGTCCTCGGCCTTCTTGCCCCAGCCGGTGCCGCCGACGACGGCGGCCACCACGCCGAAGATGTCCACGTCCCGTTTGACGTCGACCAGCTTGCCGCCCGACCGGCGGGGCGTACCCCAGCCGGCCGGCACCTGACGGCGCTGGACGACCCGGATGGCGAGCACCCGGATCACCAGGGCCAACACGAAGGCCAGTGCCAAGCCGGCGAGCGCCGCCGGCCGACTCAGCGCGAAGAGCACGTCAGTGAATTCTTTTCGACCGACCCCTGCGGACGGCGCTCAGCCTGCGGGAATATCTGAGGTTGAAAAGAGTTCATTGGCCGCTCGCGAGCCGACGGACGAGCACCGAGTGCTCCCCGTTCGCGTCGTACTCCGCCAGTGCTATCGCGATCGCCTCCCGGACGATACGGCCGCGGTCGATGCCGATGCCGTGACGAGCCCGCAGGTCCAGCCGGGTCCGCTCGAGTTCGAGCAGCTCACCGGAGGACAGGTACACGGTGATCTTCTCATCGTGCCGCTGCCTGCCGCTCGGAGTCCGCGGCGACGCGCGGATCGGAGTGACCTCTGCGGGCGGGGTCGACCGGGACGGTGCCGGTCGCGGCGTCGCCGGCCGCGCCGCCGCCGCGGGCGTCCCGCCGATCACCTCGACCGTGCTCGCCCCGGATGACGTCGTCATCCGGAACAGCTCGGAAGCGCCGGGGAGTTGAACCCGCCGCCTCACCTGGCGAGCACCTCGCGGGCCAGGGCCCGATAGGCCTTGGCACCGCCGGACCCGGGAGCCCAGGTCGTGATCGGCTCACCGGCGACCGTCGTCTCCGGGAACCGGACGGTACGCGAGATCACCGTGTCGTACACCTTGTCGCCGAACGCCTCCACAACGCGGGAGAGTACCTGGCGAGAGTGGACGGTGCGCGAGTCGTACATGGTTGCCAGAATTCCGTCGAGCTCGAGGTCCGGATTGAGCCGGTCCTTCACCTTCTCGATGGTGTCGATCAGCATGGCCAGACCGCGGAGGCTGAAGAACTCGCACTCGAGCGGAACGATCACGCCGTGCGCCGCCGTGAGGGCGTTGACCGTCAGCAGACCCAGCGAGGGCTGGCAGTCGATCAGGATGTAGTCGTACTCGTCGCGTACCTGCCGCAGCGCACGGTCGAGCGTCTGTTCCCGGGCCACCTCGCTGACCAGCTGCACCTCGGCCGCCGACAGGTCGATGTTGGACGGCAGTAAGTCGAGACCGGTGACGTTCGTCTTGACCAGCACGTCTTCGGTGCGGATGCCGGACTGCATCAGGAGGTTGTAGACGGTCAGCTCGAGGTCGTAGGCGTTCACGCCGAGCCCGACCGAGAGCGCGCCCTGCGGATCGAAGTCGACCAGCAGCACCCGCTGGTCGCACTCGGCCAGCGCGGCGCCGAGGTTGATCGTGCTGGTGGTCTTGCCCACGCCGCCCTTCTGGTTGCAGAGCGCGATCACTCGGGCGGGGCCGTGCCCGCTCTTGGCCTGGAGGCTCTCGTCCGGCCGGCGGGCACGCCGCGGCTCGTTGACGATGCCCAAGGTCGCCAGGTCGAGGGTGGCCTGCTCCAGAGCGCCCGAGTCGTCGCTCATCACCGGGTTCGTTGACATCTCACCAGCTCCCGCCGCGTCCGCCTCGCCCCCTGCGGACGAGTCCCCCATGTGCACAACGTTGAACTCCTCCAGCCGTCCGGCGGGGTCGAGTGACCTCAACGGACGCCGGTCGGAAAGGAATTCGGGTGCGACGGCAGAGTCCGCCGAACTTGCCGTGAACCCTAGGGACCTGGTGGGGCCAAAGCAAAGATTGTCGATAAACCTGCAAGTCGCTCGGCGTGTCGCTGCCGCGCCGCAACCGTGGGCTGCGTTCCGGGCCCTCCTATGCGGACGCGACGGTGATCGGACCGACGTCGACCCGGACGTCCACCGCCCTGGGTGAGGCCGGGCCGCGCGGCACCGACACGTCGGTCTCGCCGACGGTCGTGTGGGTCCGCACGGCGTAGTCGTCGCTCGCGGGCAGCTTCACCGAGACGGCGCCGGTGCCGGTGGTCACCGCGACCCGCTCCGGGGCCTGCCGGTACCGCAGGTCGACGTCGCCGACCTCCACCCGGACGTCCGCCCGGCTGCTCGCGGCTTGCCGGGCGGTGACCTGGCCGGCGTCGAGCGAGAGGTCGAGGTCGCCGGTGAGGCCCGTGGTCTCGACGGTGCCCGCGTCGATCTCGACCACGACCCGGGTGTCGGCAGGCAGCGTGACCCGGTAGCGCACGCGGCACGCCTCGCCCACGGTGCAGCCGGGGGACTCGAGTCGCAACGTGCCGCCGGTCAGGCGATGGCTGGTCGCGGGGGCGCTGCCGTTGTACCGGACCACCTCGTCGACGACGACCGGTCCGCGCCCCGGCACGACGTCGAGGTCGACGGCCGCTCCGGTGACCGACAGCGTGTGCACGTCGCCCTGCACCTCGTACCGCTGGGTGGCCTTCTCGGTGAGCAGCCAGTCGCACCCTCCGGTCAGCGCCACCGACGGCCGCCAACCCGGCCACGACCCCGACCCGCCTCGCTCCTCGCGCGCCCATCGCCCGACCTCCTCGCGTCGGCCTTCAGCCTCGCGAGAAACGCCGCGTGTTCCATCCGGCGTGTCCCCCGGCTTCCCCCCGGTTCCCACCCCGAGAAACCCCTGACTACGCCTGCCTGGCCGGCCCCGCGCCCCTCCGCGACCGACGCGCGCACGATCCGCCGGGACGCCCCGCTCCCCCGTAGCTGGTTGCGGACCCACCCTCCAGCCGCTGGGGGTGTGCAGGGCGTGCACGGCCCGCCGAGGGGCGAGCCTGACGGCCGCGCGCAAGGCCTTGAGACAACAGCCAGGTCGCGGCGGCCTCGCGCGCGGACGCCAGCCTCGCCCTCGGCGGGCTCCACCGCCGTAGCAATCAAACAGTGCAAACGCGCCTGGTGGCGCTACAGAGCGCGGGGGTGGGCGAGTGTGTAGGCCTCGCGGAGTCTCTCCGCGGTGACCAGCGTGTAGATCTGGGTCGTGGCCACCGACGCGTGCCCGAGCAGCTCCTGGACCACCCGCACGTCGGCGCCGCCGTCGAGCAGGTGCGTCGCGAACGAGTGCCGCAGCGTGTGCGGCGAGACCCGGCCGGCCAGCCCGGCCCGCTCGGCCGCCGCACCGAGGATCCCCCAGGCGCCCTGCCGGGACAGCCGCCCGCCGCGGGCGTTCAGGAACAGCGCCGGGGTGCCGCGGCCCGCGGTGGCCAGGGCCGGACGGGCGCGCACCAGGTAGGCCTCGAGCGCGCGGCGGGCGTACGAGCCGACCGGCACCAGCCGAGCCCGGTCGCCCTTGCCGGTCAGCGTCACGGTGTCGCGCTCGTCGTCCGCGGCCTGGACGTCGTCGACCGCGAGCCCGACCGCCTCGGAGATGCGCGCGCCGGTGCCGTAGAGCAGTTCGAGCAGCGCTCGGTCCCGGAGCGCGCGCGGCGTGTCGGTGCCGGTGTCCACCGCGTCCGGCGCCGGGCCCGCCGCGTCCAGCAGCCGTTCGACGTCGGAGAGCGGCAGCGCCTTGGGCAGCCGGCGCGCCGGCGTCGGGGGCCGGACCTCCCGCGCCGGATCGGATCCGGCGCGCCCGTCGCGGACCGCGAAGCGGTGCAGCCCGCGCACCGCCACCACCGCCCGGGCCGCGGACGACGCGGCGAGCGGCGGGTGCTCCTCGTCGCCGGCCCGCAGCCCGGCCAGGAAGTCACCGACGTCGCGCTCCCCGACGCGCTCCAGCCCGTCGATGCCCCGGGTGGTCAGGAACTCGACGTAGCGGCCCAGATCGCGGCGGTAGGCCAGCAGCGTGTTCCGGGCCAGGCCGCGCTCGACCGCGAGGTGGTCGAGGTAACCCCGGACGGCCCGCTGCAGCGCTTCCACGCGGGCAGAGGCTACGCGAGCACCTCGGCGAGCGGCAGGACCTGCCGGCCGTGCGCGGCCGCCACCGGCTCGGAGACGACCTGGCCGTCGAACGTGTTGAGGCCGAGCGCGAGCGCCGGATCGGCCCGCAGCGCGTCCCTCCAGCCCTTGTCGGCCAGCTGCAGCACGTACGGCAGCGTGACGTTGGTCAGCGCGTACGTGGAGGTGTGCGGTACCGCGCCCGGCATGTTCGCGACGCAGTAGAACACCGACTCGTGCACCCGGTAGGTCGGGTCGGCATGGGTGGTCGGACGCGAGTCCTCGAAGCAGCCGCCCTGGTCGATCGCGATGTCGACGAGCACGCTGCCCGGCTTCATCTCGGCGACCATCGCGTTCGACACGAGCTTCGGTGCCCGGGCCCCCGCGACCAGCACCGCGCCGATCACCAGGTCGGCGTCGGTCACCGCGCGCTCGATCTCGTAGCTGTTGGACGCGACGGTCTGCAGGTGCCCCTGGTAGATCCGGTCGGCGGCGCGCAGTTTGTTCAGGTCGGTGTCGAGCAGCAGCACCTCGGCCTGCATGCCGAGTGCGATCGCGGCCGCGTTCATCCCGGAGACGCCCGCCCCGATGACGACGACCTTCGCGGCGTAGACGCCGGACACCCCGCCCATCAGGGTGCCGCGACCGCCGCCGGACCGCATCAGGTGGTACGCGCCGACCTGGGGCGCGAGCCGTCCGGCGACCTCGCTCATCGGCGCCAGCAGCGGCAGCGAGCGGTCGGCCAGCTCGACCGTCTCGTACGCGATGCCGGTGATCTTCCGGTCGACCAGCGCGTCGGTGCACTCGCGGGACGCGGCCAGGTGCAGGTAGGTGAAGAGCGTCTGGCCGGGCCGCATCCGGTCGTACTCCTCTCCGATCGGCTCCTTCACCTTGAGCACGAGGTCGGCGTCGCCCCAGACGGCGTCCGGCCCGTCGACGATCCGGGCGCCCGCGGCGGCGAAATCCGCGTCCGCCAGCGACGAGCCCAGCCCTGCGCCGGCCTCGAGGACGACCTCGTGGCCGTGCCGGACCAGTTCCTGCGCGCCGGCCGGCGTCAGCGCGACGCGGTACTCGTGGTTCTTGACCTCTGCCGGGACACCGATCTTCACAACCGTCCACCTGTCCTTCCAACGCGCGCCGTGCGACATCGTTGAGTCGGTAAACGATGACGATCAGCGATGCGGCCTCGATCCATGGTTGGAATTCCCGAGGATAAACGACGCAAGTCACCCCTCATTAGGCGACAAAACGGGCACAAATTAACCGGTGTCGCCTACCCGATCGTGCAGTGCACTCGAAGCCCACTACGCTGCGGCGCCATGACCTACTCTCCACCTCCTGGCCAGTACCCCGGCGGGCAGCCGGGCGGCTACCCCGGCGGTCAGCCGGGCTACGGCGCCGTCGACCCGGCGACCGGCCTTCCCTACTCCGACAAGACGAAGCTCATCGCAGGCCTGCTCGGCATCCTGCTCGGTAGCTTCGGCGCCGGTCGGTTCTACACCGGCCACACCGGCATCGCGATCGCGCAGATCGCGGCCACGTGGCTCACCTGCGGGCTCGGCGCCATCTGGCCGCTGATCGACGGGATCATGATCCTCGTCAACGGCGGTACGGACGCCCAGGGCCGCCCGCTCCGCCCGAACTGAGCAGTACCGTCCCCAGCGGCGCGAGCCCTACCTAGGNTAGGGCTCGCGGCGCTCTACCTTTCCCCCGCCTTCCGCGGGACGCCCCGAGGGCTACACCCGGTCGGGGCGGGCTCGCCAGGGCGCGTCCGGGCCACGCAGCCCTCGCCACTCCCGCGCCCGCGCCGCGGCCGCCGCGAGGACACCGGCCGCCGCGGCCGCGTTCTCGATCTCCCCGGCCAGCGCCATGTCGACCGCCTCGTCGAGCGGAAACCACCGGGTCGTCATCGTGGCCTCCTCGCCGGTGCGGGTGTGCCGCTCGCCCTCGGGCACCGCCGAGAGACCCCGCGCCAGGTAGAGCCGGATCGACTCGTTGCTCGCCCCCGGCGTCGTCAGCAGGTCGACCAGCACGTCGTACCGCGCCGCCCGCAGATCCGCCTCCTCGGCCAGCTCGCGGGCGGCGGTCAGCACGGCCGCCTCGCCCTCGACGTCGAGCAGGCCGGCCGGCAACTCCCAGAGCTCCCGGCCGACCGGGTGCCGGTACTGGTGGACCAGGAGCACCCGCTCTGAGGAGTCCACCGCCACGACCCCCACCGCCCCGGGGTGGATCACCCAGTCGCGGACGGCCGTGCCGCCGTCGGGCATCGTGACCTCGTCGCTGACGACCGAGATCACCTTGCCGGCGAACTGGTCCTTGCGCGCCACCAGCTCGTAGGTCACGTCAGCGCACCGGCGGCCGTGTCGCCGACCGGCACCTCGACCGGCAACCGACCCGCGTTGTTGTAGTCCAGCGCCGCGGCCACGAACGACCGGAACAATGGGTGCGCCCGGGTCGGCCGGGACTTGAACTCCGGGTGCGCCTGGGTCGCGACGAAGTAGGGGTGCTGCTCGCGGTCGAGCTCGATGAACTCCACCAGCGTACCGTCCGGCGAGGTTCCGGAGAACTCCAGCCCGACCGCGGTGAGCTGCTTGCGGTAGGCGTTGTTCACCTCGTACCGGTGCCGGTGCCGCTCGCTCACCGACGTGCTCCCGTAGGCCTCCGCGACGACGCTCCCTGGCGTCAGCGCCGCCGGGTAGGCGCCCAGCCGCATCGTGCCGCCCATGTCCCGGTCACCCGCGACGACGTCCTTCTGGTCGGCCATCGTCGAGATCACCGGGTGCGGTGCGTCCGGCGTGAACTCGGTCGAGTCCGCGCCCTCCAGCTTCGCCAGCGACCGCGCCACCTCGATCACCATGCACTGCAGCCCGAGGCACAGGCCCAGCGTCGGGATGCGGTTCTGGCGCGCGTACCGGATCGCGCCGAGCTTGCCCTCGATGCCGCGGACGCCGAACCCACCCGGGATCAGCACGCCGTCGACGTCGGCCAGGGCGGCCGCCGCACCGGCCGGGGTCGCGCACCGGTCGGCCGGGACCCACCGGATGTCGATCTTCGCGTAGTTCGCGATGCCGCCCGCGCGCAGCGCCTCGGTCACCGAGAGGTACGCGTCCGGCAGGTCGATGTACTTGCCGACCAGCGCGATCGTCACCTGGTGGTGCGGGCGGTGCACCCGGTCGAGCAGGTCGTCCCAGCTCGTCCAGTCGACGTCCCGGAACGGGAGGTTGAGCCGGCGTACGACGAACGCGTCGAGCCCCTCGCGGTGCAGCACCTTCGGGATGTCGTAGATCGACGCGGCGTCCGAGGCCGAGACCACCGCGTCGGCGTCGACGTCACACATCAGGCTGATCTTGCGCTTCAGCGCCTCCGGGATCTCCCGGTCCGACCGGCAGACGATCGCGTCCGGCTGGATACCGATGTTGCGCAGCGCCGCCACCGAGTGCTGGGTGGGCTTGGTCTTCAGCTCACCGCTGGGCGCCAGGTAGGGCACGAGCGAGACGTGCAGGAACAGGCACCGGTCCCGGCCGACGTCGTGCCGCACCTGGCGGATCGCTTCCAGGAACGGGAGCGACTCGATGTCACCGACGGTGCCGCCGACCTCGGTGATCACCACGTCCGGGACGACACCGTCCGGACCGGCCGCGGCCATGCCGCGGATCCGCTCCTTGATCTCGTTCGTGATGTGCGGGATCACCTGGACGGTGTCCCCCAGGTACTCGCCGCGGCGCTCCTTGGCGATCACCCGGCTGTACACCTGGCCGGTGGTGACGTTGGCGTTCGCCCGCAACTGGGTGTCGAGGAAGCGCTCGTAGTGGCCGACGTCGAGGTCGGTCTCGGCCCCGTCCTCGGTGACGAACACCTCGCCGTGCTGGAAGGGGTTCATCGTGCCGGGGTCGACGTTGAGGTACGGATCCAGCTTCTGCATGACAACCCGCAGCCCGCGCGCGCTGAGCAAATTGCCCAGGCTGCTCGCGGTCAGGCCTTTGCCGAGCGAGGATGCGACTCCCCCGGTGACGAAGACGTGCGTGGTCGCCTGCGACGACAGCGACAAGGGGACTCCCGCGGTAATGGCGCGGCCTGGTGGCCCGCGCGCCCACGGAATTTCACGGTAACACGTCCGCAGGGGCACCTGCGGAGCGTGTGGGCGTGTCCGCCGCTTTCCCGCCGCCCTTTTCACCCTCGGTTGTCGCCTGGTCGCTCTCGTCTGTTTCCTGTCCGTTCGCCCTCTCGACGTCGTCCCCAGCCTCGTTTCTGCCGAACTTCGACGTCGGGGACGGCCGCAGCCAGGCCGCCACCGCAGCGGGGAGCGCGACCAGTGCCGCGTTCACCGGAACCGCGATACCGGAGTCGTTGACGGCGAACCCGAGCAGACCGAGCACCACGACGACCTGCAGCCCGGTCCGTAGACCCGGGTGGGCGCGGTAGGTGGCGCGCAGGCCCGGCGACGGGCGGAACACCCGGTACGCGGCGATCGCCAGCAGGATCGCCGCAGCGACCGTGTGCGGCCCGGCGAACAGCAGGTCGAGGTTCGCGCGGATCTTCCGGTCGACGGTGGCCAGGCCGTCGCCGTCGAGCACGGTCGCGACGAACCGGCCGAAGTGCGTGCGGTTGTCCTCCCCGCGCAGGTAGTCGGCGATCGCGAGCAGGGCGACCAGCCCGGCGCCGGCGCCGAGCACGGCCACGGCGCGACGGCCGGTGACCTTCCGTCCGGCGACCAGCAGCGCCAGGACGCCGAACGCCGGCACCAGCGTGAGGACCCCGCCGAAGTCGGTTCCCAACCCGGGCGAGCCTTCGACGACGATGACCGGAATCGCGACCGCGAGCGCCACCGCCACCGCCGACCGGGCCGGACGACCGGCTGCCAGGGCGGCCGCCAGCAGGAGCGCGGCGGCGCCCAGCACCGCGAACGCGACGTTGCCGAACCCGACGTACCGCCCGCCCTCCAGCGCGGTGTAGCCGAGCAGGCTGTTGAGCTGTAGTCGGGCGCCGGTCATCACGTCCGCCAGCAGGACGACGACGGTCACCGCGCTGACGGCGGCGAACCGGCCGGTCGCCGTGCGGCCCCACGGCGGCGCGACCGCGACGGCGGTCACCAGCACCATCGCGCCGAGGACCGCGGCGGCCAGCGCCGGTGTGGTCGGGTCCGCGCGCCACCACGGCACCAGGTTCGCGAGGAACGTGGCGACCGGGAACGCCCCCAGCGCGGTGACGGCCACCGAAGCGCGGTCGCGGAGCCGGTCACCCGCCGGGCGTCGTCGCAGCAGTAGCGCGGCGATGCCGTAGACCACCGCGCAGACCACCGCGAACCCGGCCAGGAACGAGCCGACGAGGTGCTTGCGGGAGACCGCGGCGGTGTCCGCGTCGACCAGCGCGGTCCGGATCTCGGCGAAGCTGCCGGGGCGGGCGTCGCTGGACCGGAACACCGGACGGCCCGCGATGTCCTCGGGTACCGGCTGGTCGAGGGCGGCCAGGACGGTCGGTGCGATGTCCACCAGCTGCAGGTACGGCGTCCGCCCCGTGCTCGGGGAGCGCAGCCACCCGCTGTCGAAGCCGGGGCCGTCGGCGATCGCGACGTGCAGGCGACCTTCGGTCGCATCGGTGTCGGACACGCCGACGACCAGTAGCGTCGAGTTCTCCGGACGCCCGGCGTCGATGCGGGCCAGCGCCGTGTCCACCCGGCGCAGGGCCGCCCTGCGGTCGTCGCCGACGGCGTCCGGGAGTGCGCCCAGGTCGATCGCGGTGAGCGGGCAGGCGTGCAGCAGGGGCCCCGGAACCTCCGGCAGCGTCGGCCGGTAGACGTCCACGTTCCCGGACGAGTCCGCGGCCGCCAGGGCTCCGCCGGTGCCCACCGCTGCAGCGCAGGTCAGTCGGGTGCCGAGCAGCCCCGGTTCGGCGCCGAAGCGGAGTCCGTGGTTGAGCTCGGCCAGGTCCTCCCAGCCGTCGACCGAGGCGCCGGAGCCGGTGTTGCGGCTGCTCACCGGCGGGGCGGTCCGGGGGCCGCACCCCGCGGCGGTGTCGATCTCCTTGGGCTCGACGACGGCCGCGGACCGGCCGGCGCCGAGCGTCAACCAGCCCTCTCCCACGCAGGTGACGGCCGGGGCCGCGCGTACCGACAGCGTCCCCACCGACCCGCCGGACGCCAGCCGGGCCAGCGTCGGCGTGCGGCCGGTGGTGACGTCGGCCCACTGCAGGCCGGCGACGCCGACCACGATGACGGCGCTGGAGCGGATCGTCTCGGCCCGCGGGCCCGCCGACGCGGGAGCAGCCGTCCCGGCCAGCGCGAGCAGCACGACGGCGACGACGAGCCCGAAGGAGCGGGCGAGGGGAACCCGATCGGTCACCGCGCCCCCCGACCGCTCGGAGCCACGCTGTCGGTGTCCAGGGTCGGTGGCCGCGGTGACGGGGGCACCGGTGTGGAACCGGCCCGCGGCTCGGAGTCGGGGCCGCTGTCCGTCTCGAGGCCGTCCGTCTCGAGGCCGTCCGTCTCGAGGCCGTCCGTCTCGAGGCCGTCCGTCTCGAGGCCGTCCGTCTCGGGGCCGTCCGTCTCGGGGCCGTCCGTCTCGGGGGCGCTGTCCGTCTCGGGCTGGGTAGGGGTCTGGGACTGGGCACTCACCGGGCTGGCCTCTGGCACAACGGGATCTCCGCCTGTCGAAGGGGGGGTGTCCGGTTCGGGGTCCGGCGCGTCGGTGGGGGTGCCACCGCCGCCCGGACCGGAGACCGACGGCAGCAACGCGGGCGCCGCCGGCGGGGACCACACTGGCAGCTCCCGGCGCACCGGTCGCTGCCCGGCGAGCGCCACCCGGATCGTCAGTGCGATCGCGAGCGGCACCGCCACCATCACGGCGAACGCGGGGACCGCGACGCCGGAGTCGTTCAAGCCGAAGCCGAGCACGGCCGCGACGAGCAACCCGACCAGCCCCGCGCGGACGGCCGGGTAGAGGCCGAGCACCCGGCGGAGCCGACCGGTCGGCACCAGCAGGACGAACGTGACGAACACCGCGACCGCCAACACGAGGATCGTCAGGTGGCTGGTCAGCAGGAGGTTGACGTTGGCCTCCGCCTTCCGTTGGATCACGGTGCCTGCCGAGCCGTCGAGCAGCTGGGCGACGAACCGGCCGAGGTGCGATCGGTCCTCCTCCGGCCGGGAGTAGTCGGCGGCCGCGAACGCCGAGACCGTGCCGAGCGCCGCTACCGCCGCCCCGGCCACGACGCCGCCGGACACCCGCCGTCCGCTCAGCCGAACGGCGGCCAGGAGGACGGCGGGTGTCAGCGCGAGAATCCCGCCGACGTCGGCGCCCCAGCCGGGCGCGCCGACGATCAGCACCGCGGCCGCTCCGGCGACCGTGAACAGCGTCGGGCGACGCCAGCCGGGCACCGCCTGGGCCAGGCAGCCGATGCCGATCAGGGCACCGGCCGCGAAGACGCCGAACGCGAGGTTGCCGAAGCCGGTGAACCGACCGGCGACCAGCGGCGAGTACCCGGGGAGCGCGTTGAGCTGCAGGTTGCTGCCGGTCAGCACGTCCGCCGCGAGCACCAGCGCGGTGCCGACCGCGACGCAGCCGATCGGGCCGGTCGGGCGCCCACGCCACGGCCCGCCGTAGGCGAGACCGGTGAGCGCGGCCATCCCGGCGACGATCAGCGCGACGCACACGAACAGCGGGTGGTCCGACCGCCACCAGGGCACGACGTTCACCGCGAACGCCGCCACCGGCACCGTCGCGAGCGCCACCGCGACCACCTCGACGACCTCGATCGTCCGGGGCCAGCGCGGCCGGCCGGGCTTGCGGACCGCTCCGCGCGGCGCCGGACCGGCCTCGGCGACCACGGTGTGCCAGCGGCGGAACACCAGCCGCCAGGAGACCAGCAGCAAGGCGATCACGGCCACGACCATGATCGTGAAGAAGGGCTGGACCAGCGGACGCTGCACGCCCGCGGCCCGGTCGTGGTCGACCAGCCGGGCGATCTCGCCGGCCGGGGTCGCCGCCTGCTCGCCTTCACTCACGATCGCGACGCCGTTCATCGCGGGCACCGGGTCGAGGCCGAGCGCAGCGATCGCGGTGGGGGCGATGTCCATCAGCTGGACGAACGGCGCCTTGCCGGTCGTCGGGGAGGTGAGTTCCGCGCCGGGGGTGAAGCCGGGGCCGACCGCGAGCGCGACGTGCAGGCGCGGTATCGGGGCCGTACCGGCGGCCTCGGAGAGGCCGACCACCATCAGGACCGAGCCGGGCGGCCGGGCGGCATCCACCCGGGCGATCACCGCGTCGGCCGTCGACGCCTGGCGGTCGCGCAGCGCCGTCTCGGCGATCGCCGGCGCCTCGACCAGCGTCACCGGGCAGCGGGTGAGCAGGACCGTCGGGTCGGCCGGCAGTGCCGCGGCGTACCGGTCGATCCGCCCGGTGGGGTGGGCGGCCGCGACCGCCGCGCCCGGCCCGACCGCGGTCACGCAGCGGACGCCGTCGGCCAGGGCTCCCGGCCGGGTGCCCTGGGAGAGTTCGCTGTTGCGGGCGGCGATCGCGGCCTGTTCGGGCAGGCGCGCGCCCTCGGTGCGGGTGGTGACCGGCGGCCGCAGCGGGAACGTGGACGGGCAGGACCGGCCGTGGCGCGGACCGCGCCCGCGGTTGCCCGCGCCGAGCGTCACCCAGCCGTCGGCGGGGCAGGTGAGCGGACCGGCCGCGCGGACCGACAGCGCACCGGCGCTGCCCTCGCCGAGCAGCCTCCAGAGCGTCGGTGTGCGGTGGGCGTCGACGTCGTCCCAGCGCAGCCCGGTGACCCCGACCACGACGACGTGGTCGGTCGCGGCCGTCACCAGGCTGGGCGACGCCACCGGCAGCCCCGGCACCGCGGTGATGCCGGTGATCGCGGCGATCACGACGACCGCGCAGACCGCTGCGACCCGGAGCAGCAGCGAGACCGGGCGCTCGCCGGGGACGCCTACGGGCGCCCCGGTGGAGGGCCTGGGCCCGCTCCGTCCGCTCCTCACGAGGGCGCCCCGCCGGACGGCCCACTGCTCGACGAGGTCTGGTGCTGCGGCGCCACCGTGCCGCACAGCTCGGCGTAGACCGCCGCCGCGTGGGCCGCGACCGTCGCCTCGTCGGGCCAGCCGGACGCCACCTCGGCGCCACGGGCGGCGAGCGTCCGGGCGGCGTCCGGGTCGTCGAGCAACGCCCGCACGGCCGCGTGGACCGCCGCCGGGTCACCGGCCGGCACCAGCCGGGCGCCGTCGCCGACCAGCCCGGGGACGCCCCCGACCGCGGTCGCGACCAGCGGACGCCCGGCGCGCAGCGCCTCCTGCGCGAACAACTGGCGGGCTTCCCAGTCACTGGTGACCACCGCGACGTCGCACGCGGCGAGCAGGTCCGCCACGTCGGTCCGGTGCCCGAGGAACCGCACCGGCGCGCCGGTCTCCGCGGCCCGCCGACGCAACGCGTCCTCGTCCGGACCGCTCCCGGCCACCACCACGGTCGCGGGCGCCCACCCGACCGCCGCGTCGACCAGCACGTCGAGGCGCTTCTGCGGGTGCAGCCGCCCGACCGTGAGCACCAGCGGCCCCTCGACGCCGAGTTCCGCCCGGACCTCGGCGGGGGTCTTCGTCGGCGGGTCGAGCGGCGGCGCGGCCACCGGGCCGGGCCGGACGTCCCGGCCGCCGAGACGCAGCACCCGCGCGGTGAGGTCGTCGGAGGCGGTCAGCGTCACATCCGCGGAGCGAGCGACGACTCGTTCCAGGCTGCGCAGCACCGGGTTGCGGGCTTGCGTCGGCATCAGCAGGTTGTGCCAGGTGACGACGAGCGGCCGCCGACCGGCTCCGGCGGAGACCAGACCGGCCCGCAGGCCGTGCGCGTGCACCACGTCCGGGCGGTCGGCCCGCAGCCGGCGGCGGAGCGTGGCCAGCGCGGCGGCGTCCCGGAGGGGGTGCGGGCGGGCCGGGATCTCGACCGGGGAGAAGCCCGCGCCGGCCGCCCGGAAGCCGAACAGGTCCTCGGTGGCGGCCGGACCGTGCACGTCGACGCGGTGACCGGACTTCACCAGGTGTTCGGCGAGCGACCGGGCGTGCCGCCCGATCCCTCCGGTACTCGACGCGAGCACCAGCGCTACCCGTGGCCGTCCGCTGCTCACGCGTTCTCTCCTCTGGGTCGGGCCGCTCGGTCGTCGTTCGGGGCCGCGCGATCGTCGGGTTCGGTCCGCTCGGTCGTGGGGTCCAGCATGCCTGGTCGCTTCCCCCGCAGGCGCCCGGGTCGTACTAGTGGGACGTCCGTCTCGGCGCCCACCAACCGTCCGGCCGACCTCAGCAGGACGACGAAGAGCACGAGCACCACGACGGCGGCGACCGCACCGGCGCCGACGATCGCCAGCACGCTCTCCCCCGGCAGCGCCGCCGCGACCCAGGCGCCGGCGGCGGGCGCCCTCNGCCATCGCGGTGGCCGGCACCAGGGCGAGCACGAGGCGGCCGGTGCCGCGGAGCGTGCCCGGCCCGGCGCGGCGGGCGGTCAGCAGCAGCAGCGCGGCGCCGAGCACGGTCATGCCGACCGTGTTGCCGACCGCGAGCGCCGCCACCCGGTCCTCCGCAGGCAGGAGGACGACGAGGACGACGGCGGCCCCCGCGGTCACCGCCCAGCCACCGAGCACCGCCCCGGCGGCCGCACCGGGCCGCTCAGCGGCGTAGAGCGCACGGGAGAGCAGAGCGAAGAGCCCGTAGCCGAGCAGACCCGGCGCGAAGCACGCGATGCCCGCCGCCACCGCGGGCCGGCTGGCGTCGCCGTCACCGGCGGCCGTGACCAGTGCGGCGATCGGCTCGGCACCGGCGATGAGGGCGGCGGTGGCGAGCGCGCTGAGGATCAGGACGCCGTGCAGGGTCGGCCGGAGCGTGGCGCGGTACGCGGCCTGGTCGGACCGCTCCCAGGCGGCCGCGAGCCGGGGGTAGGCCGAGGTCGCGAGCGGTACCGCGAGCACCGCCCAGGGCAGCAGGAAGACGGTCTGGGCCATCATGAACGCCACGTACGACCCGTCCGGCGCCGCCCACCGGTTCGCCAGCAGCAGCGCGACCAGCGTCGCCAGCTGCTGCCCGACGACCGTCGCGACACCGCTGCCGACCAGCCGCCGGACCCGGTTCACCGAGCCCGAGGGGAACCGCAGCGTCGGCCGGATCCGGACCCCGGTGCCCCGCAGCGGCAGCAGCAGGCTGAGGGAGAGCATGACGACGCCGAGCGTGGTGCCGACCGCGAGTACGAGCTGACCCGGCCGGCCGACGTCGGCGGCGGTCTCCGCACCGCTCTCCAGCCGGCCGTAGACCAGGTAGGCGCCGATGACCGTGACGCTGGAGAGCAGCGGCGCCAGCGCGGGTCCGGCGAACCGCCGGTGGGCCTGCAGGACACCGGTCAGCACGACACCGACGCCGTAGAGGACGAGTTGCGGCGCGAAGACCCGCAGCAGCAGGCGGCCGAACTCGCCGTCGGCGGCGGTCGCCTCCGGTCCGAGCAGCCCGGCGACGATCGGCCCGGCCGCGAGCGCGATGACGATCGCCAGCGGCGCGAGCAGCACGATCACCCAGGTGAGCAGCGCGGACGTGACCTGGTCGACCGTGCGGCGCTCACCACGGTCGGCGGCGCCGGCCAGCAGCGGGACGACGGCGGCGGCGAGCGCGCCTCCGGCGACGATCTCGAAGATGATGTTCGGGATCGTGTTGATCGCCTGGTAGGTGTCCCCCACGTCGTGGTAGCCGACCGTGCCGGTGAAGACGACGATCCGCCCGAACCCGACGACCCGCGCCAGGATCGTGAGGCCGGCGATCAGGCCGGCCGCGCCGAGCAGCGAGCGGGTGAGTCGCTGCCTCCGGGCGCGGTCCGGCGCCCCGGCCGCGGGCGGTCCGCCGCTCTCCGACGATCCGCCGTCCGACGGTGGCCGGTCGCCGCGCGGGGACCCTGCGTCCGACGGCATCCCGGTGTTCTCGGGGGCCGCCGCGGTGTCGGGCACGGTCACCGCCCTCCGGCGCCCGGCCCTGGCTCCCCGCTCACCGGCTTCCCGGTGGCGGACTCCCCGGTCGCGGGGACGGTCGGTGCCGCCGTGACCTCGGCCGCCGACACGTCGGCGACTGGCACTTCGGCGGCAAGTTCGGAGAAACGGCCCGCGACGGGCAGGCTACCGCCTCCCTCGGACACGGCTTCGTCCGCGGTGGCGGGTGCGGGCGACGCGGCGGCGGACGTCGTCGGTGCGGACGCCGCGGGCGGACGGCGGCCCCAGAGGTCGATCGTGTTCAGCGCGGGCGTGCGGGCGATCACCGCGGTGAAGCTGACCCGCTCGCTCGCCGCCATCAGCCCGATCAGCCCAGCGCCGACCGCGGCCCGGCCCGGTCGGCCCAGGTGGGCCACCGCGGCGACGCCCAGCAGCGCGCCGATCGCGTTCGCACCGGCGTCACCGAGCATGCTGCGCTCACCCAGGTCGTCCGGGAGCGCGGCGAGTGCGGCACCGCTGACCGCACCCGCGACCGCGGCGGCGGCGTCCCGGCCCTCGCCGACCGGTCGGCCGGGACCGGCCAGCAGCGGGCCCGCGGCCAGCAAGCCGACCTTCAGCGCGCGCCCCGGGCGCAGGTCGAAGAGGTTCACCACGTTGGCGGCGCCGGCGATGACCGTGGCCGCCAGCGCGGTGTCGACGGCCACGCCGAGCGGTGACCGCGAGGGCCGACCGGATCCGCGGCCGGACCCGACGGCTCCGGAGCCCAACAGCGCCCCGGCCACCAGCGCGCTCGCACCGACCCCGGCCACCTTCACCGCACCGGCACTGACCCGGCCCGCCCGCAGGGCCCGCAGGTGGCCGCGGAAGCCCTTGTCCGCACGCTGCTCGGGCCGGGCGCCCACGATGTCGTCGTACGCGCCCACGACCGCGGACCCCAGCCCCGCCACCGCGGCCGCCACGGCGATCCGGCGGTTCACCCCCGACTCGGGCGCGCCGAGCGCTGCGCCGAGCACGGCCGCGAACGTCGCACCGAGCGCCACCGCGGGCCCTTCAGCGAGCGTCACCGGCTCACCACGGTGGTTGGTGCGGGCCAGCGCCGCGGTCAACGACGCGGGCAGCCGGGTGCCGGCACGCTGCAGGGCGCGGGTGGTCACCGCTGCCACGGCCGCGGTGCCGATGCGACGTGCGGGTGGCACGTGTCCTCCTCGTCAGCCAGCTCTCCGCGGAGACTGTCGATCAGCGACTACTCAGCTGCTCAGCTGCGGAGCGTGGGGATCCGCGCGGTCGCACCGCTGCCGGTGCCGTAGTGCCCGGCACGGCCGGTGAACTGCTCTATCAACGCCATGGCAGTGGCCACCTGCCCCTCCGCGAGTGACACCCCGTCCACGGTCGAGATGGTCTTCGCCAGCGTACCGTCGTCCCGAACCGCGGCGACCGGGTTGCCCGCCCCGGCGGCGGTGGAGGCCGCGACCACCATCTGCCCCGCGACCACGTCGAACTGCTTCACCACGTTGAGGAACGCCTCGTTGCGATCCTCTCCGTCGCTGCCGCTCTCCGGCGCGCCGGAGACGAACACGACCGCCGGTGCGGGCACCGTGCTGACCTGACCGTCCAGGTCGAGGACGCCGAGGCTCTCGTACCCGGTCAGGATCGTCGTGCGGGCATCCGGGGTGATCCGCGCCTTGCTCTGCAGCAGGACGGTGGCGAGCAACGCCGACGCGGTCTCCACGCCGACGCCGTTGTTCGGCAACGTGGTCACCCCGGCGGGCGTGAGGCGGGCGGCCAGGTCCTGCAGTGCGTCGTCCTTGTTGGGGTCGGTGAAGTCCTTGCGAAGCCGTACCTGGCCGGTGATCGACGCGCCGGCCATCTTCAGCATCTCGACGACCCGGTCACGGTCGTCGTTGTCGGCCGTCGGGCCGCTGACCACGAGCACCGACCGGCCGGTGAGCTTCCCGGCGAGCAGCGCGGGCGCGATCTGCTCGACGAATTGGTCCTGCGACGCCGCTCTCGCCTGCAGCTCCTCCACTTGGTCACGGAGCTGCCCGTTGCTGTTCCGCAAGCCGCTCACCTGCTCGGAGATCTGGTTCTGCACGGTGCCGTTGAGAGCGGCCGTACCGAGCACCAGGCCCACCGCGAGCGCGAGGAAGACCGCGGTCAGCGAGACCACGTGGTACCGGAAGTTGATCACGAGAAGAGCCTCTGCAGCTGGAAGACCAGGTTGTCCCACTGCTCGGCGAGCAGTTGCAGGGAGGTGCGGCCGACCGTGGAGATCGCCAGCGCCGCGGCCATCGCGCAGAGCGCCGCGGCGATCAGGACGAACAGTGACATCGAGGACACTCGTTGCCGGTAGAGTCGGCTGACTCCCTTGGCGTCCACCAGTTTCCCGCCGACTCGCAACCGGGTCAGGAACGTCGACGCCATCCCGGCGCGTCCCTTGTCGAGGAACTCCACCAGCGTGGCGTGCGTACCGACCGCGACGATCAGCGTGGCTCCCCGCTCGTCGGCGAGCAGCATCGCGATGTCCTCGCTGGTCGCCGCCGCCGGGAAAACCACCGCGCGGACGCCGAGCCGGTCGACACGGGCCAGGCCGGGCGCGCGACCGTCCGGGTAGGCGTGGACGACCACCTCGGCGCCGCAGCGCAGGACGTCGTCGGAGACCGAGTCCATGTCGCCGACGATCAGGTCCGGCGTGTAACCGGCCTCCACCAGCGCGTCCGCACCACCGTCGACACCGATCAGCACCGGACGGAACTCGCGGATGTAGGAGCCCAGCACCTCCAGGTCCTCGCGGTAGTCGTACCCGCGCACGACGATCAGGCAGTGCCTGCCGTCGATCGGCGTCCGGATCTCCGGCACGCCGACGCCGTCGAGCAGGAGGTCGCGCTCCCGCTTCATGTACTCCATCGTGTTCGCGGCGAACGCCTCGAGCTGTACCGAGAGCCCGGCCTTGGCCTCGGTCATCGCGGCGGCGACGGTCTCGGTGTCCTGCCGCTGGCCGGTGCCGACCAGCTCGTCGCCGAGGTAGACGGCGGCCCCGTCGATGCGGATCCGCTGGCCTTCCCGGACGTGGTCGAAGATCTCCTGGCCGACCGCGTCGACGAGCGGGATGCCCGCGCCGACGATCACCTCGGGTCCGAGGTTCGGATAGCGGCCGGAGATGCTCGGCGCGGCGTTGATCACCGCGGAGACGCCGGACGCGACGAGCGCGTCACCGGCGACCCGGTCGATGTCGACGTGATCGATGATCGCGACGTCGCCGGGCTTCAGCCGTTGCGTCAGCCGCTTGGTTCGGCGGTCGAGACGCGCGGGCCCTGCCGTGGCGGAGTCACCGTCGGCAGCGCGGGGGCGTCGGAGAGTCGGGAGGCGCATCCCTTGCATCCTCTCATCGCATGCCACTCGGTTCCGCAACGACGCGCCCTCACCGACCGAACCCCCACAAAGGCCACTAATCGCCGTCCTGGCCTTCCGGGGCGCAGAAGTGCGCCGGTGAGCGCCCGCTGCTCGGGCGCCCGCGAGGCGGGCTAGAAGTCGTCGAGCATCCAGGGCGCCGGTCCCGCGAAGGCCGCCGCCAGCCGCGCGAGCGCCGCCGGATCACCGTCGGCGAGGCCGGCCGAGGTCAGCGCCGCCGCCCCGGCGTACCCGGTGAACACCGCCGCGAGGCCCCGGGCACTCACCGTCACTGCGCCGGTGCCTCCCGGCGTCAGCGAGCCCTTGCCGTCGCCGACCGACAACTGCCACCGCCCCTCGTTCCACGGCGCCTGCGGGTCGACGATCTCCAGGTCGACGTCGGCGGCGAGCGGACCGAAGCCTCGCCCGGCGACCGCCGCGGGTGCGTCCACGATCCGCAGCATCCACGGCTCGTGCCGGGTGTAGGCACCGCGCGGCAGCCCCAGCCCACCGATCACCGGGTCGCCGACCCGGATCCGGGTGTTGCCGATCGAGGTCTGCCACGAGCCGGCACAGGTCAGCAACGCGTCCCGGACGTCCGGCCGGTCGGCGATCAGGTCGTGGACCGCGAGCCGCGGCGCCGCGTCCGGGAAGTCCTCCCGGCTCCAGCTGACGTAGCCCGCGTCCACACCGTCGACCGACGCGATCACGACGCCGTCCAGTTCGGCCAGCTTCGCGAGCGTGAACGCCGGTCCGGTGCGGGTCAGCGGGCCGACCGCCGTCCGCACGGCCGCGGTGTAGAGCCCGTGCACGGCCGCCAGGTCGTCCTCGGCCGGCTCGGCGCGGTCGAGCGCCCGCAGCGCCACGTCCGTGGTGTGCCCGGCCCCTGCCGGTCCGGACGCCCCCGCCGCCGTCAACCGAGCCGCAGGCAGATCGATCTGGGCGAGTACGCCGGCGACCTCCCAGCCGAACGACCGGTAAGCGGGTGGGATCGACGGGTACAGCGCGCTCACCGGCTGACCGTCGGAGTGCATCTGCTCGATCGCCCGCATCAGCAGCGACCGGGCGACGCCCCGCCGCCGGGCGTGGGCCGCGACCGCCACCGCCGAGATACCGCCCATCGGCAGCGCCCGCCCGGCGAACCACTGCTCGTACGGCACGATCGACGTGACGCCCAGCAGGTCGCGCCCGTCGACGGCGGCGAACACCGCGGCCGTGTCGACGCTCCGCCGGTAGCGGGCGTCCCGGTCGTCGTTCGTACCGCCGCCGGGGGAGCCACCGAACGCGTTGCGCAGCAGGTGCGCCCCGGCCCGGATCAGCCTCTCGTCGCCGGCCGCGAGCCGCACGATCTCGATCATGCGACCGCGTCCTTCTCCGCCCGTGCGACCGCGAGCAGCTCCTCGGCGTGCGCGATGCCCAGGTCACTGTCGTCCAGACCGGCGAGCATCCGGGCCAGCTCCCGCGGACGCTCGGCCGCCGAGAGCGATCGCAGCCCACTGGTGGTGACCGATCCGTCCGAGTCCTTCACGACGACGACGTGGTGATCGGCGAACGCGGCGACCTGCGGCAGGTGCGTGACGACCAGGACCTGGTGGGTGCGCGCCAGCCGGGCCAGCCGCTTGCCGATCTCGACCGCGGCCCGGCCGCCGACCCCGGCGTCCACCTCGTCGAAGACCATCGTCGGCGGACCGCCCGCGCCCGCGAACACCACCTCGATCGCGAGCATCACCCGGGACAGCTCACCACCGGACGCGCCGCGGTGCAGGGCCAGCTCCGGCGCGCCGGGGTGCGACACCAGCCGCAGCTCGACGTCGTCGACTCCGTCCGGACCGACCGCGAGCCGTCGTCCGTCCACCACCACCGACGGGGTGTTCGTCTCCGCGGAGACCTCGCGCTGGGTGACCGCGGCGACGACCCGGGCGTGTGGCATCGCCAGCCCGGTGAGCTCCGCGGTCACCTGCTCGCCGAACCGCTGGGCGGCGCCCGACCGGGCCGCCGAGAGCGTCGCGGCCGTGCCGGCCAGCTCGGTGGCCGCCTCGTCGCGCTTGGCCCGCAGCGCGTCCAGCGCCTCCTCGGAGGTGTCGAGATCGGCCAGCTTCGCCGCGGCCTCCTGGGCCCAGGCGAGCACGCCGTCGATCGTGTCGGCGTACTTGCGGGTGAGGCCGGCCAGCTGGGCGCGCCGTTCGTGGACCGCGGCCAGCCGGGCCGGGTCCGCGTCGAGGCTGTCGGTGTAGGAGGCCAACTCGGTGCCGAGCTCGCCGCAGAGCGCGGCCAGCTCGTCCGCCCGGCGAGCGGCGTCGGCCAGTACCGCGTCGTGACCGCCCACAGCGGACAGCGACCGCCGGACGACGCCGAGCAACGCCGCGACGTCCGCGCTCTCGGCGTCCATCGTCGGGTCACCGGCCAGCGCCTGGTGCGCGGTGTACGCGGCGATCCGCAGTTCCTCGGCGTGCTCCAGGCGTCTGGACTCGGCTTTCAGCTCCTCGTCCTCGCCGGGCAGCGGGTTGACGGCCTCGATCTCGGTCAGGCCGAACCGGAGTGCGTCGGCTTCCTGGCTGCGCTCGCGCGCGTGGTTCGTGCGGTCGATCAGCTCGGTGACCAGCGCCCGCCACGCCCGGTACTGCTCCTGGCAGCGCGCACGCAGCTGGGTGACCTCCTCGCCGGCGTACCGGTCGAGCGCACCCCGCTGCTCGGCCGCCGAGAGCAGCCGCAGCTGGTCGGATTGGCCGTGCACGGCGAGCATCTGCTCGGCCAGCTCGCCGAGGAGGCCGACCGGCACCGTGCGCCCGCCGACGTGGGCGCGCGACCGGCCTTCGGCGGCAACGCTGCGAGCCAGCAGCAACGTGCCGTCCTCGTCGGGCGCGGCGCCCGCTTCGGCCACCCGGTCGAGCACGAGCTTCTGCGCCGGGTCGTCGGGGACGAAGCGCAGCCGCCCCTCGACCAGCGCTCGACCCGTGCCGCGGCGGACACGGCCGGCGTCGGCGCGGCCGCCGAACAGCAGGCCGAGGCCGGCGACGACCATGGTCTTGCCGGCACCGGTCTCCCCGGTGACGACGGTGAATCCGTCAACGAGCTCCAGCGTCGCGTCTTCGATGACGCCCAGTCCGGTGATTCGGATTTCCTCCAGCACGTCGCCGAGGCTACCCAGCCCCACCGACATCAGGAGCACTGCGGCCGGAACGGGCCGCTTCAATTCGGTCGGCGCGCGCTGCTTCGGCGTCCCCGCGCCAGCCCTGCACCGGCAGCCCGAACTTCGCCACCAGACGATCGGTGAACGGCCGCGGGCTCATCCGGACCACCCGCACCGGATCGCTGCCGCGGCGGATCACCGCACGGCTGCCCGGCGGCATCTGTACGACCCGCTGCCCGTCGCACGACACCACGGCCGGGACGCCGTCCGAGAGCACCTCGATGATGATCGTCGAGGTCGGAGCCGTGACCAGGGGACGGGCGAACAGTGCGTGGGCGCTGATCGGCACGACCAGCATCGCCTCCACGTCCGGCCACACCACCGGGCCACCGGCGGAGAACGCGTACGCCGTCGAGCCGGTCGGCGTCGCGCACACCACGCCGTCGCAACCCCACCGGGACAGTGGACGCCCGTCGATCGAGACCATCACCTCGAGCATCCGCTCGCGCATGGCCTTCTCGACGCTGGCCTCGTTCAGCGCCCAACTGTGGGCGATCGAACCGTCCGGACGCCCGACCGTGAGGTCCAGCGTCATCCGCTCGTCGACGACGTAGTCGCCCTCCACCACCCGGCGGACGGTCTCGTCGAGGTGCTCGGCCTCGGCCTCGGCGAGGAACCCGACCCGTCCGAGGTTGATGCCGAGCAGCGCGGCTCCGGCCGGCCGGGCCAGCGCGGCCGCGCGCAGTAGCGTGCCGTCGCCGCCGAGCGCGAACACGATCTCGGCGCCCACCGCGGCCTTCTCGTCCGGCCGGACGACCGTCGCGTCGATGTTGAGATCGGGCGCCTCGTCGGTCAGCACCCGCAGGCCGAACCCCGCGTCGGCGAGCTGGGCCGCCACCCGGCGGGCGTGGACCACGTTGAGCGCCCGACCGGCATGCGTGACGAGCAGTGCCTGCCGGCTCATGCGCTCTCCCCTGTTGCGCTCATGGCGCTGGTGCCTCCTCGACCGCTGTCCTGACCGCCGCGGGATCGACCGCCGGAGCGTCCCGCCGCAGCCAGAGGAAGAACTCGACGTTCCCGGACGGGCCGGGAAGCGGGCTCGCGACCACCCCGGCGACGCCGAGGCCCATCGTCGCAGCCGTCCCGGCGACCCCGAGCACCGCCTCGATCCGCAGCTCCGGGTCGCGGACCACACCGCCGCTGCCCAGCCGCTCCTTGCCGACCTCGAATTGCGGTTTCACCATCGGCACCAGGTCGCCGTCGGGCTCGGTGCAGGCAGCCAGCGCGGGCAGCACCAGCCCGAGCGAGATGAACGAGAGGTCGGCGACGGTCACCGCGCACGGGCCGCCGATCACGTCCGGGGTGAGCGTGCGGACGTTCGTCCGGTCGACGACCGTCACCCGCTCGTCGGTCTGCAGCGACCAGGCGAGCTGCCCGTACCCCACATCCACCGCGACGACGCCCGCGGCACCCTCCCGCAGCAGGACGTCGGTGAAGCCGCCGGTGGAGGCACCGGCGTCCAGGCAGCGGCGGCCCTTCACCGTGAGACCGTGCGGCGCGAACGCGGCCAGCGCGCCGACGAGCTTGTGCCCGCCGCGCGAGACGTACCGCGGACCCTCGTCCACCGCGACGGTGACCGCGCTGGCCGGATCGACCGCGGTCGCCGCCTTCGCGGCGACCCGGCCGTCGACCTTGACCGCACCGGCGGCGATCAGCGCAGCGGCGTCCTCGCGGGAGCGCGCGAGGCCGCGGCGTACCAGTTCCGCGTCCAGACGTGTGCGTCGCGCCACGGTGCCTCAGACTCGCGGGGTGGTGCGGTGGGGCACGCTCAGCTCCCGTCGACCGCTGCGAGCGTGTCCTGCAGCGTCCGGTGCACCGTCTCGTAGGCGGCGACGTGCTCGGCGATCGGACGCTCGTCCAGGTCGTCGAGGTGCGCGAGGACGGCGGCCACCTGCTCCTCGGCGGCGGCGCTGTCGGCCACCAGGGAGGGGGAAGGCGGGCCGGGCTTCGGCGCGGGCGGCGGACCGGGCTTCGGTACCGCCGCGCCGAAGCCCTGGCTGTCCTGTTCGGACGTCACGAGGCGGTCGGCCCGTCCGCCGGCGCCGCGCCGTTGTCGCTCTTGGCTGGCGTGGTCTTGGCGGGCGTGGTCTTGGCGGGCGTGGTCTTGGCGGGCGTGGTCTTGGCGGGCGTGGTCTTGGCGGGCGTCGCCTTCTCCGGTGTCGCCTTCTCCGGCGCCGTCTTCGCGGGCGTCGTCTTGGCCGGGGCGGTCTTGGCAGGCGTCGCCTTCTCCGCCGTGGCCTTGGCGGCGGTGGCCTTGGCCGTGGTGCTCTTCGCCGCGGTGGCCTTCGTGGCCGAGGACTTGGCCGGCGCGGCCTTGGTGGCCTTCGTGGCGGCTGTGCGCTTGGCCGGCGTCCGCTTGGTGGGCGTCGCCTTCTCCGCCGTGGCCTTGGCGGCGGTGGCCTTCGCCGTCGACGCCACCGAGCCCGCCTCCGCAGTGGACGGCGCCGGTGCCGCGAACGCGGGCTTGGCCGGAGCGGCCTTCGCCGACGTCGTCTTCGCGGGCGTCGTCTTGGCCGGCGTCGTCTTCGCGGGCGTCGTCTTCGCGGCCGTGCTGTTGGCCGGGGGCGTCTTCGCCGGTGCGGCCTTCGCCGCCACCTCAGCAGGGGTCGGGGTCGCCTTGGCCGCGGTGGTCTCGGCCGCCGTGACCGCCGCCGCGGACGCCGGGGTCTCCGGAGTCGGCGTGCTGGTCGCCGAGGACGCCGGTGCGGTGGCGGACGCGGTGGGCGCGGCCTTCGTCGGCTCAGCCTTCACCGGCTCAGCCTTCGCCGGAGTCGGTGCGGCCTTCGCTGCCTTCGCCGGAGTCGCCTTCACCGCGCTCTCCAGCGCGTCGCCCTGCGTCCCACCGGCCGAGCCGATCGCCGGGACGGCCTTGACCGGGGCAGGCGCCTTCGCGGGAGCCGTTGCCTTTGCCGGCGCGGGCGCCTTCGCCGGGGCCGGGCTGGGAGCCTTCACCGGCGCGGGCGTCGCCTTCGCGGCCGTCGCCTTCGCGGCCGTCGCCTTCGCGGCCGTCGTCTTTGCCGCGGTGGCCTTCGCCGTCGACGTCGCCGGGGACTCCGCCGCCGGCACGCGCTTCGCGGGCGCTGCCTTCGCGGCCTTCTTGGCGACCTTCTTCGCCGCCACCTTCTTCGGCTTGCCGGTCGTCGCCGCGGCACCGGCCAGCGGGTCGCCGTGCGCGCCACCGGCCGTCTCGGTGGAGGGCACCGCGCCGGCAGCCTCCGCCTTCGACAGCGCTGCTTCCAGCTCCTTGATCCGCGTGGTCAGCTGGCCGACCTCGTCGGCGGTGGCCAGGCCGACGCGGTTGAGCGACTTCTCGATCTCGGAACGGATCAGGTTGAGCAGAGCCTCACGGTTCTGGTGGCTGATCGCCAACAGGTCATCGGTGAGCGCCTGGATCTGCTCGACGGTGGCACCGCCGCTCTTCGCCAGCTTCTTCGCGGCGGCCTTCGCACGCTTCTTCGGCACCTCGGTCAGCCCTGTCGCGAGGGCGAGGTAGGTCTTCAGAGCATCCTGCATTGGGTAGACACCTTCCGCTGCGCCGCGTTGGCCCACGCGGCCGAGTCACCCCACGCTACCCGTACGTCCGGCCGACGAGCACACCGCCGCCGCTGGCGGGCGCGCGCCCGCGGCCAGAATCGCACGTCCCGGCCGTTCCGATCGACCACATCGGCCGGACACGCCGAGCCCGCCGCGCCGCATCCGGGCCGCGAACGTGCCCGCGCCGTCGCAGCCCGGCGGGAGCCTCCGAGGTACCGTCCGTCCGGGGCGAGGAGCCCTCCATACCCACGAACGGAAAGGATCGGCGACGAATGGCGACGCTGGACGAGTGCCGCAAGGCGCTGCAGGACGTGGCCGACCGGATCGCGTCCGGCGACACCGGCGACCGGCAACCGCCGAAGCTCGACCGCTCGCTCGCCTGCCGGATCACCGACCTCGGCACCGGCTTCCACGGACGGCTGGCCGGCGGCACGATCCAGGACCTCGCCGACGGCGACGACCCCAAGGCGCAGATCGCATTGACGCTGAGCAGCGACGACCTGGTGGCGCTGAGCCGCGGCGAGCTCAACTTCGCCAAGGCGTGGGCGAGCGGCCGGATCAAGGTGCAGGCGGGAGTCCGCGACCTCCTTCAGGTCCGCAAACTCCTCTAGTGCACGGCCCGGCGAAGGGCGAGCCTGACGGACGAGCGCGAGGCCTCGAGACCACCCAAGGTCGAGGCGGCCTCGCGCTCAACTGCCAGCCTCGTCCTCGCCGGGGCTCGACGTCAGAACGCTCGCACCTGGCGGCGCCCCTGATGGTTGTCGCGCTCCCCGGGCACCACCCACGATGGTTGTCGCCCTCTCCGGGCACCACCCACGATGAGTGTCGCCCTCCCCGGGCACCACCCACGATGAGTGTCGCCCTCTCCGTGCCATGGCACGGGATCCGCGACAACCATCTCTCGACCACCCGGAAACGGCGACAACCAACCCCCGCCGACAGCGTGCTCGCCAAGGACTCGTGCCCAGCACTGAGGACTTCCGCCGGCGGATACCCGCCGCCAGGACGGCGGCATCGTGATCGTCGCCCGAAAAGCGCGTTTTTCGGGCAGTCAACGTCACCCCGCAGGCCCCGACGTTGACTTCCCGAAAATCAACTCACCGCCGCCCGGATGCCGTTGGCTTTGGGGAAACGGCCGCGCTAGCCGGTCAGAGGCCTAGCGCACGCAGCGCCGCCGCAGCGGCGTCGCCCTCCGCTTCGACGTTCGATGGCCCGGCCCACTCAGCGGAGTCCGCACCCGGTAGGGCCCACGCCGCCACGGCCAGCGCGCGCAACGCATCCACGTCGGCACCGGACGAGCCGGACGCCCCGCCGGCCGACCGCGACGAGTCCGACGAGCCGCCCAGCACCAGGCCCGCACCGTCTGCCCGCACCGTCCACCCACCGCACGCCGCACCGTCCGGCGCCGACGTGACCTCCGGGTGCGGTTGAGCCAGGCCACGCAGGTCCGCCGCCAGGTAGGTGGGCCGCTCCCCCGGACCGGCGGAGAGCAGCTCCCGCGCCTCGGTCACCCCGGTGAGCACCAGCAGGCTGTCCGCCCCACCGTTCACCGCCCCCGCGATGTCGGTGTCGAGACGGTCCCCGACCACCAGCGGCCGCTGCGCACCGGTCCGCCGCACCGACTCCTGGTGCAGCCGGGGATGCGGCTTGCCCACCACGACGTCCGGCTCCCGGCGCACCGCCGTGACGAGCGCCGCGACCAGCGCACCGTTGCCCGGCAGCGGACCCCGCGACGACGGGATCGTGAAGTCCCGGTTCGTCGCCACCCACAGCGCGCCCTCCCGGAGCGCCACCGCCGCCTCGGCCAGCTGCTCCCAGCCGACCTCCCGCGCGTACCCCTGCACGACCGCCGCCGGCTTCTCGTCCGCCGACCGAACCGGCCGCAAACCCACGTCCGCGACCTCATCCGCGAGCCCTTGAGCCCCGACGATCAGCACCGAAGCACCTGCGGGCAACTCCTCGGCCAGTAGGGCCGCCGAGGCCTGCGCCGCGGTGACGACCTCGGCCTCGGAGCCCTCGATCCCCACCTTCGCCAGCAACGCCACGACCACCGGCGCACGCCGGGACGCGTTGTTGGTCACGAACCCGATCCGCATTCCGGCCGCCCGAGCCGCGGCAACGCCGTCCGACGCGAACGCAACCGGCTCTTCCTGCAGGTAGAGCACGCCGTCCAGATCGAAGAGCGCCGCGTCGTACCGTTCGGTCAGCGGTGTCTCGCTCCCCCGCAGTCCGCTCACCGGACCTCGCCGTTCGGCGCGTCGTCGTCGGGCGCCCCGTCGCTGCGCTCGATGCCGCGGAGAAGCTCCTCGAGCTCGGACGGCACGTTCAAGTCCGAACTCCGGGGCATCGGCTCGTCCTCCGGAACACCGGCGGTCGCCGGGCCACCGACCGGGTCGACCGCGTTCTGCGCCCGCGCGTTGCGCAACGCGGTCGCGTAGTGGTGGTCGTGCGGCTTCATCGCCACGGCGAGCGACAAGTGCTCGACCGCCGCCTTCGGATCCCCCGACCGCAGCGCCGCCAGCCCCAGCCCGAACAACGCGTAGTCGTCCGACGGATGATCCGCGACAATCTGCGCGAACAGCTGCCGGGCCTCCTCGTACTGCTGGGCGTCGAACAGGGCACGGGCCAGCGTCTCCCGTGCCGCCCGCGAGCCCGGCTCGGCCGCGAGCGCCCGCTGCAACAGTTGCGCGGCCGCCGCCGCGTTGCCCTGCCGCAGCAGCTCCTCGCCGCGACGGAACCAGTCGTACGCTTCACCGGTCGGCGCGCCGTGATCCGGCGTCTCAGTCATGCGTCAGCCTCCGAAGTCGTTCCAACCGCTGGCGGCCGCCCCCGGCCGCCACAAGCGGGGTTTCACCCCGCGCGACCGTCCCCGCCATCGTGGTTCTCTCCATGGGAGAACGACGCCGTCGGGCTGGGCACCGCACGATCCGGAGGGAGGGCCGGCCCCGTCCCGGCGGAACTCGAGTCCCCGTCGGCGCCTGACCCCCCGGGGACGTCGTCGTCCGCGTCCTCGTCGTCGCTCTCGTCGGTAGCGGCGCCGACGAACACTGCCTCCGGAACCGCCACGGCGAGCTCCCCGCCGGTCGGCCCCTCGACCAGGTCGTCGGCCCCATCGGTCGGCCCCTCGACCAGGTCGTCGGCCCCATCGGTCGGCCCCTCGACCAGGTCGTCGGCCCCATCGGTCGGCCCCTCGACCAGGTCGTCGGCCCCATCGGTCGGCCCCTCGACCAGGTCGTCGGCCCCATCGGTCGGCCCCTCCACGAGGTCGTCGGCCCCATCGGTCGGCCCCTCGACCAGGTCGTCGGCCCCATCGGTCGGCCCCTCGACCAGGTCGTCGGCCCCATCGGTCGGCCCCTCGACCAGGTCGTCGGCCCCATCGGTCGGCCCCTCGACCAGGTCGTCCTCGGCCTCGCCGGTCTTCCCCTCGAGGAGGTCGTCGTCGGCCGCGGAAGCCGTCGCGTCGTCCCCGACGGCGTCTTCCGTGTCGGCAGCGGTTCCCACGCCGTCCTGCTCACTCGCGAGCGCGGACGCGTCGTCATCGGCGTCCTCCTCGTCCACGAGCTCCGAGCGACCCGCGGCGAGGGTGTCCGGCTCCACGACGTCGTCCTCGTCGGCGGCGCGCACGGAATCGTCGTCGCCGAGAACGTCGTCGGCGTCCTCCTCGTCGAGGAGCTCCGAGCCGTCCGCGGCGAACATGTCGTCCTCGTCGGTGAAGAGGAAGCCGTCGAGGTCGAGCACCCGCTCGCCCGCGTCGGTCACCCCGTCGGCGTCCACGTCCGCCGCCTGGACGAACCACTCGCGGGCCTCGTCCGGACGCCCGGCGGCGAGCAGCAGCTCCGCGTAGGCGTACCGCAGCCGCGCCAACCACGACACGGTGCGCTGGGTCCGCAGCTCCGGCACCTCGAGCGACGCGATGGCCCTCTCCAGGTCTCCCTGGTCCTGCCGCGCGCCGGCGGCCACGATCAGCAACTCGGCACGGGTCTCGGTGTCCAACCCGGCTGCCTCGGGGCTCCCGGCCAGCTCGATCGCCTTCTCGGGACGCCCGAGGGCCCGCTCGGAGTCGGCGATCACCGCCAGGTGAACGTCCGACCCGGTGAAGCGCCGGAAGGCCCGCAGCTCCGCGATCGCCATGCGCCACTCGCCTGCGTGATACGCGGCCAGGCCGACCGCTTCCCGCACCGACGCCACGCGTGCGGCCTGCAGACGGGCCGCCTGCGCGTGCTCCAGCGCACGAGCCGGGTCCGAGTCGAGGAACCGGCCCGCGGCCACGAGGTGGCGGGCGACGGTATCGGCCGCGCCCTTCGGCAGCGCACGGAGTTCGGCGCGGACGTCACGGTCGAGGTCGCGCACCTCGATGTCGGCGGGGATGTCGGGGCCGACCGGCCGCGGACGTCCCGTCGCCCCCACCACGATCGGCCCGCTCGACCCGGGTCGCGTGGGCCGACCCGACGACGGCCGCCCGGAGCCACCTCGGCTGTCGGGGCGCCCCGGCCGCTGCCGGTCGCCGTACGAACCGCGGTCACCCCGCGGCGGACGGTCCCCGCTGTAGGCCGGCCGATCACCGCGACCACCACGGTCGCCACCAGCGGCGGGGCGGTCGCCACGCGGCGGACGGTCGCCGTAGGACGGCCGGTCTCCACGGGCGGGCCGGTCGTCGTAGGATGGCCGGTCGCCACGCGGCGGCCGATCGCCGGACGGGCGGTCGCCACGGGCGGGGCGGTCGCCGTAAGACGGGCGGTCCCCTCGGGCCGGCCGGTCACCGTACGAGGGCCGGTCACTACGCGGCGGCCGGTCACCGGAGGAGGGACGGTCACCACGCGGGGCGCGGTCGCCGTAAGACGGACGGTCACCACGCGGGGCGCGGTCGCCGTAAGACGGACGGTCGCCACGGGCAGGCCGGTCACCGGAGGACGGACGGTCGCTTCGCGACGGCCGGTCGCCGTACGAGGGACGATCACCGCGGGAGCCGCGCTCACCACCGGTCGATGGGCGCTCACCCCGCGACGAACGGTCGCCGTAGGACGGTCGATCGCCACGCGGCGGTCGGTCGCTCGAGGAGTTCTGGTCCCCGCCGCGGTAGGACGGTCGGTCACCGCGCGAGTTGCGGTCGCCGTGGGACGGGCGGTCACCCGAGGAGTTCCGGCTGCCGCCGTAGGAAGACTGGTCACCGTCGCGCGGCGGACGGCCGGTACGTGGTCCGCGGGCCTGCTCGCCGTCCCGGCGTTCACCGAAGCGCTGAGGACGGTCGTCGGAGCGCTGACCCCGGAAACCAGCCCGGTCACCGTCTTCGGCCCGAGCGCTGCCCTGCGGACGGCCCTCGCCGTGCGGACGGCTGCCCCGAGACCAGCTGGCACCCGGCGGACGCGTGCCCCGGGCGCCACCGCCGCTGGGTGCGCCGCCACGTCCTCCGCCGGCGCCGTGCCCGCCCTGGCCGCCCGGCCGCCCCTGACCGCCGTTGCCGCCCGCGCCCCCGGCGCGGAACGGGCGTCCCTCGCGGTCACCGCTGCGGCCGGGAGTGCTACCGGGTCGATCGGATCGCCGCGAGTCGCTGTCGCCGCCGCGCTCCGGGCGCTCACCGGTAGGCCGGTACGGACGCCGCTCGCCGCGCTGATCACCGGAGCCTTGTTCGCGATAACCGCCGCCACCACCGGCCCGTGGACCAGACGGCCGTCCGGACCCCGACGGACGGCCCGACCCGGACGGACGTCCGCCGCCGGAGTAGCCCTCGCCGCGGGACGCCTGGCCGCGCGCATGACGGCCGGCAGCCGGGGCTCCCGCACCGGGACGCCGCTCACCCCGAGGGGCTCCGCCTCGTGCGTCCGCGCGGTCGCCGCGCCGGTCGTTCCCGCGCGCGTCTCCGCGTCCGTACCCGCCTGCGTCGGCCACTCTGCACCTCCGGTTCACAACGTACTGGGCGCGGCCGCCGGACCGTTCCTGCGGGGCGTCACCGCCCGTCGCTTCGGATACCCGGCCGGCGCCGAACAGTCCCCCACAAAGCAGTAACGCCGCTACCGACCCCGGACCCGAAAACGGGTTTTCCAGGGCCGATAACGGCGTCACTCAACGTAAAGTCCGGCGGCGT